>NZ_MDTU01000016.1 GCF_001720395.1 Piscirickettsia litoralis | reverse complement strand
TAATGTAGCGAAGCTTCTTTCGTTTTTCATCTCCTTTTTGCTCTCTTTGCTTTACCTTCTTTCGCAAGCAGTTTTAGAGCAACCTTTAAATCATCATCCTCGAGCCTTTTATCATCTTCTACTGGTTTTAAACGATGTAATAGCAGTCCTCGATCTTCTTTATCTGCCAAGGCAAGATATTCAAGGACATCACCATATTCATAAGAATCCTCTAAAAAAGTTTTATTTGCATATTTATTTAGTAATTCCGACGAATCATCTCCGGCATTTAAGAAATTAGATGTTGCCTGTATTACCAGTTCTCGAGTTTTCTCTACACCAAATTTATTATAGAACTTATACAATAACTCACGCTTATCTTTATTATTAATAATTTTATTAATGATATGTATGCTTGGCTTCTTAATTCTACCTTTTTTCGAATGTAGTTTTCTCTACCTCTTCATAATTTTCTCCCAGATAGAGATCTTTAAGCATATTTATATACTTCTCATCATTCTTCCCATCTTCTGTAGTCAAAACTATTTCATTTAGCCTATTCCTCCAACTCGTGTTAGAGGAACGTCTGTCTATTATGGCTGGATTCTGTATAGATAAAAAGTAATCTCTGAGCAAATCAATTGAACTATATTTTTCAGCTGAACTATCTTTTTTAGCCATTTTTTTACACCTTAACATCTCTAAAACTAATTAAAATTTCAGCATTAAATTCGAATTTATGCTACTAACATAGAACCAGCTAAAATAATATTATAAGGCTTAACACCTTGCTTTTTAAAAACCTAGATACGTAATCGCATTTTGAATTTTATACCTTGCTATATAAGCTCTATTACCCGGAAGCGTCGCTACCTCGGTAGGTATTTTGCACTTCCATGGTGCAAAATCGCCTCGCAAAACGCGACGACTATAATGCCTCGGCCGTCCCCGTCACGAGACGCTCCGTGCCTTAATTCGGCACACTCCGCATCTCGCTCTCAGATGACTCTACGGCTCGTATAGATTTTTAGACACTCGTTCCGCCGACTCCGGACCTAAAGGCCCTACGTCACTCCGCTCTGCTAAAAATCCGAGCCTACCTCGGAATACTCACCCCGCGCTTGGCGCTCCCTGGCTCGCATCGTAGGCTTTTCATGATTATCTATCAAGCCCTGAAGTAAGACCTGGTTCACGAGGAGGATTTTGGTTATGCTTTGCAAATAGCAGTGCTGCAACATCATATTCAGCCTTTACAGGCTTGTCTTGTTTAGAAATAAATAAATTCTCATTTTTATCTTTTACTCTTTGAAAAACTTCTTTGAGTGCAGGTGATTCAGGCTCAATAAATTTGGCAAGATTTATGTCTTTATCTCCTTTTTCTTTCACATGTTCCACCGCAGCCTCTAATGTCTTCTCATAAGCATGAGAATCTTCTTCGAGCTTTCCATCACTTAACTTTTTATGCATAGTAAACCCACAAAGCTGTTCCCCATCAGGCAACCCTGCAAGTAGAATTGCCAAAGTTTTTTCGAGCAACATCTGCATTAAAATTACTAGTTTTAAGCTTAATACCACTTGGATTTAAGTCGAATTTAAGGCTTTCGTTTACTTTTACAGAGCAATTCTCACTGCTGTTAGGATCTGGAAATGTAATATTTTCACTTTTTAAGTCTTTAAATTCAGAGAATTTATTAAGCTTCTCAACAATGATTTCTCTACTATTTCCCCAGTTTAATCTCTGGTTAGTATTAACAGTCTTGCTCTCAGGGTTTTGTTTATCAAGTGCTTCACTTTCAGGTCTAAATTTTCCAAACGTAGCACCTATCTCTGCATCATTTTTATCAATAATACTATTTATAAATTTTTTTACCTTCCCCTTCAAATCTGAGTTGTCTAACTTATCTCCATCCACTTCAATAATATAGTTTATTAGCTCCACTAATTTTGGCTTATCTCTAATATGCTCTACATTCTTTTCATTAAGAAGATCCATTTTCTTAAGAAAAAATAGTGCATTTTGTGCATCGCTTGGCCGTGAAATCAGGTCTTTAAAACTCCTCCAACTATCAGGCCAGTTATATTTATTGCCTAGAAACTCAACAAATTCTTTAGCCTCATTTTTCTGTTCATCACTTAACTTCATCTGCTACCCTTCACTCTTTCAATGTATAACCAATACATCATCTTTTACTTAATAAGTAAGAAGTTAACAAACGTAGAAGTACTGTAATTTACAGGCTAGTTT
>NZ_MDTU01000015.1 GCF_001720395.1 Piscirickettsia litoralis | reverse complement strand
CTGAGTTCGGGATGGGATCAGGTGGGACCACCTTGCTATGGTCACCAAACAAAACTGGTAAATCTGTTTTGTTTTTTAAAGCCATTGTTAAATTAAGCTTTAAAATAAATCAGGCTGATTGTATCAGCTTGATTCGTAAATAACAATATTAGTAAAAAGTAAGTGTTGATTTTATTTAATTAAATACAAGTCTTGATAGCTGTTTTAAAAACCTAATTTTGTGCTGGTTAAAACCTCTTGGGGTTATATGACCAAGCCACACGGCGAATTAGTATTGGTTAGCTTCATACATTACTGCACTTCCACATCCAACCTATCAACGTCATAGTCTTTGACGAGCCTTAAGGAGGGTCAAGCCCTCAGGGAGATCTCATCTTGAGGCTAGCTTCCCGCTTAGATGCTTTCAGCGGTTATCTATTCCGAACATAGCTACCCGGCAATGCGTCTGGCGACACAACCGGAACACCAGAGGTTCGTTCACTCCGGTCCTCTCGTACTAGGAGCAACCCCTCTCAAATCTCCAACGTCCACGGCAGATAGGGACCGAACTGTCTCACGACGTTCTAAACCCAGCTCGCGTACCTCTTTAAATGGCGAACAGCCATACCCTTGGGACCTGCTACAGCCCCAGGATGAGATGAGCCGACATCGAGGTGCCAAACACCACCGTCGATATGAACTCTTGGGTGGTATCAGCCTGTTATCCCCGGAGTACCTTTTATCCGTTGAGCGATGGCCCTTCCATACAGAACCACCGGATCACTAAGACCTACTTTCGTACCTGCTCGACGTGTCAGTCTCGCAGTCAAGCGTGCTTTTGCCTTTATACTAACCGCATGATGTCCGACCATGCTTAGCACACCTTCGTACTCCTCCGTTACTCTTTCGGAGGAGACCGCCCCAGTCAAACTACCCACCATACGCTGTCCCCAACCCGGATCACGGGCCTAGGTTAGAACCTCAAGAATACCAGGGTGGTATTTCAAGGACGGCTCCACAATAACTAGCGTTACTGCTTCTATGCCTCCCACCTATCCTACACAGATAGTCTCAAAGTCCAGCGCAAAGCTGTAGTAAAGGTTCACGGGGTCTTTCCGTCTAGCCGCGGATACACTGCATCTTCACAGCGATTTCAATTTCACTGAGTCTCAGGTGGAGACAGCTTGGCCATCGTTACGCCATTCGTGCAGGTCGGAACTTACCCGACAAGGAATTTCGCTACCTTAGGACCGTTATAGTTACGGCCGCCGTTTACCGGGGCTTCGATCAAGAGCTTCGCTTACGCTAACCCCATCAATTAACCTTCCGGCACCGGGCAGGCGTCACACCGTATACATCCTCTTTCGAGTTCGCACAGTGCTATGTTTTTAATAAACAGTCGCAGCCAACTGGTCTCTGCGGCCCTCACCAGCTCAAAGAGTAAATCTCGTCACCAGCAAGGGCGTACCTTCTCCCGAAGTTACGGTACCATTTTGCCTAGTTCCTTCACCTGAGTTCTCTCACGCGCCTTGGTATTCTCTACCTGTCCACCTGTGTCGGTTTGGGGTACGGTTTCTTACAATCTGAAGCTTAGAGGATTTTCCTGGAAGCAGGGCATCAACCACTTCACAACCAAAGGTTGCTTCGTCATCGGCTCTCAGCATTAAGTGCCCGGATTTACCTAAACACTCTGCCTACCACCTTAAACGCAGATAACCATCACTGCGCTGGCCTAGCCTTCTCCGTCTCCCCGTCGCAATTGTAAGAAGTTCAGGAATATTAACCTGATTCCCATCGACTACGCATTTCTGCCTCGCCTTAGGGGCCGACTCACTCTACGTCGACGAACGTTGCGTAGAAAACCTTGGACTTCCGGCGAGGGGGATTCTCACCCCCTTTATCGTTACTCATGTCAGCATTCTCACTTCTGATACCTCCAGCAACCCTTACAGGTCACCTTCGCAGGCCTACAGAACGCTTCGCTACCGCTCATAATAAATTATGAACCCGCAGTTTCGGTATATTACTTAGCCCCGTTAAATCTTCCGCGCAGGCCGACTCGACTAGTGAGCTATTACGCTTTCTTTAAAGGATGGCTGCTTCTAAGCCAACCTCCTAGCTGTCTAAGCCTTCCCACATCGTTTACCACTTAGTAATATTTAGGGACCTTAACTGGCGGTCTGGGCTGTTTCCCTCTCCACGACGGACCTTATCACCCGCCGTGTGTCTCCCACAAAACAACTTTCTGGTATTCGGAGTTTGCATCGGGTTGGTAACCCGGGATGGGCCCCTAGCCGAAACAGTGCTCTACCCCCAGAAGTCTATTGTGAGGCGCTACCTCAATAGCTTTCGCGAAGAACCAGCTATCTCCGAGTTTGATTAGCCTTTCACTCCTATCCACAAGTCATCCCCTGGCTTTTCAACGACAGTGGGTTCGGGCCTCCAGTCAGTGTTACCTAACCTTCACCCTGCTCATGGATAGATCACTCGGTTTCGGGTCTATTCCTAGCGACTAACGCCCTATTAAGACTCGGTTTCCCTACGGCTCCGCTATTCGCTTAACCTCGCCACTAAAAATAACTCGCTGACCCATTATACAAAAGGTACGCAGTCACATCACAAAGGATGCTCCCACTGCTTGTATGCATACGGTTTTAGGTTCTATTTCACTCCCCTAAACGGGGTTCTTTTCGCCTTTCCCTCACGGTACTAGTTCACTATCGGTCAGTTAGGAGTATTTAGCCTTGGAGGATGGTCCCCCCATCTTCAATCAGGATAACACGTGTCCCGACCTACTCTTGTTTCATCTAAAATGCCGTTTCGTGTACGGGGCTATCACCCTCTATCGCCGCACTTCCCAGAGCGTTCCACTACAACATAATAAACTTTTGGGCTAATCCGCTTTCGCTCGCCGCTACTCACAGAATCTCGGTTGATTTCTTTTCCTCTGGGTACTTAGATGTTTCAGTTCCCCAGGTTCGCCTCATGCACCTATGTATTCAGTACATGATACCGACCTTATGGTCAGTGGGTTTCCCCATTCAGACACCTCCGGATCAAAGGTTATTTGCCACCTCCCCGAAGCTTTTCGCAGGCTCTTACGTCTTTCATCGCCTCTAACTGCCAAGGCATCCACCGTATGCACTTATTCACTTGATCATATAACCCCAAAAAGTCTTTCAACCTCTCAAAATCATATCTCAACACCGGTTTTCAATTTCAATTACCAAGACTCGTTAATTAAATACTTAATCAGACTAAATCTGATCAATAATCAAGGAATCTTTACTTTTTACCAAATTGTTAAAGAAC
>NZ_MDTU01000014.1:9375-11661 GCF_001720395.1 Piscirickettsia litoralis | reverse complement strand
AATATAACGCTTGTATTGCTTTTTATCTTTCATAAACACCTCGTTTGAGAATCATATTTATCTCATTGCGAAGTGTCCAGTTTTATTAGGCCAGAATAGCCAACAGTTGATGTGATGGAGTCAATGCGTATCAATTGCGTTATATTAAAAAACAGGATATCTTCGCTCAAAATCAGCTAATTAATAAATTATTTGGATTGGCAGCTTAATTTTACAAAGACAATACAAACAAATAGACTTTCTGACGCTTATTATAATTTTTTGCAACAGTGCCATTTATTTAGCCAGATCGGAAGGTAAGAAGTTAGTTTTTAGTTGACTTGAAGCAAATACCTTCAGAGTCAGGCCAAGCTTTTCCTTTTTGTATGCTTGCATCCATGCAACGCCATTGCTTTGACGTATAGGTCGCATAGGAATGGGCGTTGCAGGTGGATTCTTTGTTAAGAGCTATCTTTCCATGATCTAGTTTATTGTATTCATCTATTACATGCTTACATTCTGCTATTTCGATAGATCGAGATCTAACTTGGTGGTTTGAGCAATAAGCTGTTGTGAAAAATATAGCCACCAAAAAAATGTATCGATTTATTCATGATTCGGAACACTCCATATTTAAATTTCAAATATCCTATAGCAAGTGGTTGGTCAATTGCAACGCAACAAATACTGTGTTTTTATGTTATCATCATAAAAACATGACTATTTTGTATGAATGTTTTATCGAAACTAACTTTATAAGGGAAATATAAATTAATTACGACATATTATAAAGTCCATATGTTACAAAAATCGGCATTGCTCGTTTTTGGAAGAGATCGACAAATAACACCAATATTGTTATTTTTTGACGTTTGAGATGGTTGATGCTTAATTTGATCCTGTGTACTTGAAATATTTATCGGTACTCCTTCATCATCAGCGTAATCTGTTCCAATAACAAGGGCTTGATTAGGCTTAATCGGTACATTGCTAATGCTATATTTGGGTATATTTACAGTAATATCGCCTTCACCGCCATTATAAATAGGCAAGCAAGTGACGTAATGATTAGATATAACTCTCGCTTGCTGACAAATTTGAATAGGATTTAGGTCTTGTTTTGGAATATCTGAGAAATACATTACATAAGAATGTATAGCTTCTGATTTTTGATTAAACGAAATTTGTGCAAAGTTTGAAGCATTTTGTGTTGCTAATGCTGCACCACCCACAAGAAGAGCGGCTAATGCTAGTGCTGACTTTTTAAGGGCCATTTTTACTGATACCTCAATTGATTGGTTATTAACATTTATTTAAATCACTATAATCACAAAAATTAGGCTTTAAATAGAGTGGTGACTACTTAAAAAAATATAACAATATTTATATTAACTTAGCCTTATTATTTTACTCTTATGATTTAAATCATTATTTTTTGTTAAATTGGAATGGTTCTGTTGGCACTGTTGCAAAAAATTATAATAAGCGTCAGAAAGTCTATTTGTTTGTATTGTCTTTGTAAAATTAAGCTGCCAATCCAAATAATTTATTAATTAGCTGATTTTGAGCAAAGATATCCTGTTTTTTAATATAACGCAATTGATACGCATTGACTCCATCACATCAACTATTGGCCGTGCTGTTGAGAGCGATTGATACCATTGGCGGAAGCGGGATTTACGCTTTACCGCTTTATGATCATTTTCAATGCGGTTGTTTAAGTATTTCACCCGCCTGAGTTTACATCGCTTAGAAAAGACACCTTTCTCTTTGGCTTTTTGATGAGCCGGTGGAAATGAAGCGTGCTTGTCGACATTTATAACGCGTGGTGACTTCACATAAGGTTGGGCTATTGCTTTTTTGAAAAAGCGCATGGCGGCCTTGGCATTTTGTTGTCGACTGAGCATCCAATCCAAAGTATTACCATATTTATCAATCACCCGATAAAGGTAATACCAGCGCCCTTTGGTTTTTACCAACGTTTCATCCAACCGCCAAGAGGCACACGTCTGGCGGAAGTGAGGCCTAAGTCGTTTGGCGATCTCAGAGCCATACTCGTGCACCCAACGACAAACTGTTGAGCGTTCAACTTCAAGGCCACGCTCAGCGGCCATTTCTTTGAGATCGCGATAAGATAAGGCGTAGCGGCCATATCAACGAACTAACCAAAGAATAATATCGCCGGAATAATGCTTCCATTTAAAGGGTTGATTTTTATTAATTCGTTTACGTTTGGCCACTGTAATTTACTCTTATTTTCAAATCAAGTAACCAACATACCTCAACCTAATTTTTTTGCAACAGTCC
>NZ_MDTU01000014.1:0-2862 GCF_001720395.1 Piscirickettsia litoralis | reverse complement strand
CACACTTCATTTCCACCGGCTCATCAAAAAGTCAAAGAGAAAGGTGTCTTTTCTAAACGATGTAAACTCAGGCGGATGAAATACTTAAACAACCGCATTGAAAATGATCATAAAGCGGTAAAGCGTAAATCCCGCTTCCGCCAATGGTATCAATCGCTCTCAACAGCACGGCCAACAGTTGATGTGATGGAGCCAATGCGTATCAATTGCGTTATATTAAAAAACAGGATATCTTTGCTCAAAATCAGCTAATTAATAAATTATTTGGATTGGCAGCTTAATTTTACAAAGACAATACAAACAAATAGACTTTCTGACGCTTATTATAATTTTTTCGCAACAGTGCCCAACGAACTAACCAAAGAATAATATCGCCGGAATAATGCTTCCATTTAAAGGATTGATTTTTATTAATTCGTTTACGTTTGGCCACTGTAATTTATATTTTCAAATCAAGTAACCAACATACCTCAACCTAATTTTTTTGCAACAGTCCCATCATTTCAGGATTTTCACTGTTGGAACGATGCAATTGCACAGATTCTTTGTGCCTAATGTAAGGTAATGTCCATTTTATTTGGTACTATGAAATTAATGTGACGGTGCCAATAAAGGCGTTGCTTTTTGAACTTAAAAACAAAGCCTAAAATCTATATATCTACATAATGAATAACTGTGATTCAATTGAAAGTAATAAAATAATTTTAAGAAGGTTAATTTAATGTTAATTAAGAGAATATATAGAAGTAAAACACTTGCTTGTGTTGTCGCTTTGGTATCGATTGTTAGTTACTCTAGTGTGGCAAATGCATCAACTATTGGCAAACTAGGATCTTCAGATATAGTCAAGAATTGGCCCGATTATGTGTCGTTTGGCACAATAACTGATGGATCAAGTACTACTACTAACAGTGAAAATGCAATTATTTCACTAGAACTTCACCCAGTAAATTCAGTTTTCATGTATGAAAATCAAGATATGACGCAAACTGATGGTTTTGGTTTACTATCATATCCCTATGTTACGTATAATTTGATTCAAGAAACTGATCAATTAAATGATTACGATCATTATCCAAATGATGGAAAAGTTGTTCCTGTTACAGTTTTTTATACTACGAATTTAAGCTACTCAAGCTATTATCAGTCTCAAATAAGTGATACTTTTAGTGAGAATGGATTAAAAAATATGTTTGTTAAGCTAATTTTAATGGCTAAACAATATGAAAATAGTTATAAAGAAAATAAAGGTTACCCAGGAGGTAGTATTATCTTAAGCCCTGATTTTCTTCCTAATCTTTATAAAATCGATACGACATCATCAGATTCAACTGAGACTTTTCTACAGGAAATCAACAATGAACTATCAAAAAATAATAATGTGCTAACTAGTTCATTAAATGCAGCAATTCAACAAATCACGAAAAAAGAAAATTTTGATACATCAAATTTGTCGAGCATCCCAAATATCAATCCTGGAGCCATTAAAAAGTATTATAATAGTAATGCTGGTAAAATGGTTATTTCTTGTCCATCTTCATATACAAATATAAATATTTCAACACTATTTAATGACCTTTCTGAAAACTGTTTCTATGATGCATTTGACGCTAGCACTGCTTGGAATTATATAATTGACAATCAGAATAACACACAACTTAATACGATTAGCTCATCAAATTCAGTTTTAAATACTCCAAATTTTAAAGACAATGTAAATGGTTATATTCAAGCAATCAATTGGGCCATTAAAACTTATGCTCCTGATGTTTCATTTGGTTGGGAAGAGGGGATATGGTCCTATCAAGGTGATGCCAATTGGCTACATGACCCTGATGTCTCCCCTCTAAAAGCTGGTGCAGTTGTTGGAAAGCAGCTTCAAGAACTAGGGGTATACAAGGGAAACTATAGGCCTGACTTCATTGTATTTGATCGTTATTCTATTGATGATTTTAATACTGCAATTCAGCCTACTGCAATTCAACCCCATAATGTCGGATATACTTATAATGCCGCAGATTGGAGCCGGTACTTAAAATTTGTTAAGGCAGTTAGCACGTATCTTGGTTTAACTAGCGGCGGTAAAGATATACCAGTGATGCTATGGCAAGAGCCAGGCGGGCATATTCAACTTAATGATAAAAGTGAAGTTGATTATAGAGATAATTATGGGTCTGATTTTACCAATTATATATTTGGAAGTTACTTTGGAGCACAGATAATTAAAAGTAATATGAGCAATATAGAGCCCTATATTAAAAAAATCTCTCTTTCTACGAATATCTATGATAATTTAAAAGAAAATGGTGAAACGTTGGAAACCTATTTGCAAGAATCTCCTAATGCTGATAATTATAATTATACTTGGAATCAGCAACACATTTCTCATAATGCAAAAGGAGAAGGCGCTAATCTAGTAGATAGCCATGTTTTTGCTGTTTTATTCGGCCAAGCATATGAAACAGGTGTTGCTAACGCCCCACTTGTTGATACAGTAGGCTATGATGGTGGGTGGTTAGCAAATCAAATTGGAGAATATTACAATAAGTTACAGACCGGTTCTGTCACATTTTGAGATTTACAAACAAAAACGGCACCGTCACATTAATTTCATAGTACCAAATAAAATGGACATTACCTTACATTAACGTGAGTTCGATTGTTCCGGTCAAGTCATATTGGACACTTTTAATTGAGACTTTTCAAAATTAATAGGCGATAGGTTGCCATTGGCTGTATGCAGCCGATCATGATTGTAATATCGAATATAGGCCTCAACATCCTCCTTCATAGTATCACGGGTTAAGTGAGTCACATTCAACAGCCATTCGTGCTTTAGGCTGCCAAAAAAACGCTCGACAA
>NZ_MDTU01000013.1 GCF_001720395.1 Piscirickettsia litoralis | reverse complement strand
GCAACTAAAGTCGAGTACCCTAATACAGCGGTTATTGATTATCCTATTTATGGTCAAGGGGTGATCAAAGAAAAAGAAGCGAAAGATAAATATGAGTATAATATCGATGATTTTGATAATGCCTTAAAACAGGGGCGACTTGATTATCAAGTTGAACTTCCTTATTGTGTTGATGAAAATAACAAGCCTTTAGTGATTAGCGCGTCGCAGTTGGCGATTCCTTACGATCAGTTTTTTTACCCTTATGCTAATCAGGCAACGGTTAATTTAGCTTTTTATATGGAGTCTGCCTTAATTGAGAGTGCTGCATTATTTTCAGTTGACTCTTCTTTAATTAAGCAAGATGAGCAAACTAATTTGATTAATATGGGAAATGATCGTTCAAGTTATATGAAACTAAGTAATAAAGATGA
Organism: Piscirickettsia litoralis; assembly: GCF_001720395.1. Lineage (NCBI taxonomy): Bacteria > Pseudomonadati > Pseudomonadota > Gammaproteobacteria > Thiotrichales > Piscirickettsiaceae > Piscirickettsia > Piscirickettsia litoralis. The sequence continues at coordinate 6,134 of NZ_MDTU01000013.1, read as the reverse complement.
AAAAAATCAATTAGAACTGACAAATGCGAATAGTTCGATTAAGCAATCTATTAAATTGACAGATGGCGGAATGTCTCTTGTCTATAGCAGCAGTGGGGAGGAGGGTTGATTATGGAAAAATATTTGCCTTCAATTAATAAGTTACTCACTATTCAAACAATTCTCATTGCCTTGGCTGTTATTGTTGTTCTTATTGTCATTTTTAAAAAGCTAAAATTAAAAAAATACTTGATCTATATTAAAGACTTCTTTGATATTTATATATGTAATTATTACTCTATTCGTTTATTTAGATTGAGGGTTTATAATTTTTTTGTGCTGAAAAAAGACTTAACACGGCCGTATATTTTGATTTCAAAACTTGCCTATCAATCTGAAGACTTAGTGTATAAAAAAGAACTACTCAATGTGATTGGCCATACCGTTTTTATCAATTTGGTGATTGGTGAATTGGCTGTCGCACCGGTGAAGCGTTTAAAAATCTTAAAGGTCTTTTTGGCACGGCAAAAAAGCAAGATTAATCCTACGGTTGTACTGAGCTCTGAGTTGGCAGAACTGAATGAAGGGGAAAGTTTAGCTTTTCGAAAAAATATGTTAGAGCTAGTTGATTGGGTTAAAGGCATAGGTTTTGTTGTTGTGACTAAGCTTTCCCAACTTATTTCAGAAGAAATCATTGATTTAAGCTGCCAACGCCGTGTTTATAGTGATGCTACTGAGTTTGCTAGTATGTTCGATATTAGTTTGAATCAGGCATTGATGCTGATGAGTACAGATAAATATACCCATTATGTTGATGTGGTGGGAACAATTTGTTGTTATCATACAAAAGTAGAGTCTCAGATTAAGAAGGTGAATGTCTATAAGGTTCGTCACGCGTTGTCGTTAAGTTCGGTCATGGATCAAACCCATGTACGCCATCGCTTTCCATTACTTTCCTATTTACTTATTTTTAGTGGTTTTTTTCTATTAACGACAGGTGCGGTGAGCTATAAAGAGCAATTGCTTGTCGAGACAAAAAAGAATCGAGTTGAAAAACCACTATATACGGCTATTTATCCAGACCGTCTATTTGTGAACCAGCTTAAAAAAGATATTGTTGAGCGTGTGCACCAGCACTTGATTGCTAAGATTGCGAGTAATATGAATAACTCATTGGGAGCACTGTATTATCAGGTGTATTTGGCCAATGGTAACCCAGCTACGGCAGACTATATTGAAAAGCATATTGATTTAATCGCTGATATTTTATCGATGAATCGAGAGAGTCTATTAACTTATATTCAAAGTAGCCCATATGCCTCTTATAAGTCGTACTACTTTAAGAATGCTCTAAATAATGTTGATATCAGCATAGTTGATCAGATTTTATCTAATCCACAAATTACAGTGAAAACATTTTTAAGTAGCCAGGCGAAGATTAGGCTTTATCTTTCTGAACAAATCGTAAGTGCAATCCAGCAGGATAAACAAATGTCTCTAGTAAACCGACAAGCGTTTAATCAATTGGCTGCTGTCATGAATATTAAGGTCAAAGAATTTGATAAGAAAATGGATTTTTTTAACTTAATCAAGAAGATTAACGAGGTGAGTGAACGCTATATTTCAACGCCTGTGTATTATAAGAACAATAATATAAAGCTTGTCGCTTTAAAGGCGCTGATCAATGATGTTGCTGACTATTATAGTCAGCATTCGGCGAGTGTAATGAACTCTAGTTATAGTGGTCAAGGTATCATTATCAACAACCCTTTTTCTGGTCAGCAGGCTAAAGTGAGTGGCCTTTATACTCAGGCTTATGCGAGGAGTGTGATTATGCCTGGGCTTGAAATTTATCAGAAACTTCAAAAAAAATTGGAGAAAATAGTTGACTTATCAGAGCTAAATCAACTGATCGCTAAGTCAACTGAAAATTATATCCAAAGCTATATTCAAAGTTACTACAATTTTGCTCACATTCTTTTTTCTGCAGATATTGCTAATTCAGAAGGGCTAAAACTGTATTTAGGCAATATTATTTCTTCTTATTCGCTCATTTATAAAGGGCTAAAACAGATTAATGAAAATACTCGATTTAAAGAAGCGCCGTTTAAAGCGATCAATGATAAGTTTTCGTTTTTAAACACGTTGTATGACAACTATGATACGAGTGATTTTGTGATGTATTTAAGCAGTATTTATAATAATATTTACGGTGGCTATCAGACAGATTCTTCATCACAAAACCAGCGTTTAGTGAAATTAGTGTATGACTATTATGGCAATAGTGAAGGCAGCACACTTAATAAGGTGAAAAACTGGTTGCCGGAGAGTGTCAATCCGGTGATCCGTAATAGCTTTGCCGGTGTATTTAACCAGATTGTGGCCGTTGGCTTGGTTGGGGTAAAACGTAATATTCAGCAGGTTTGGCAAAATCAATTGCTACCCTCGATTAGGAAGATTGATCAGTATTATCCATTTAGCTTAGAGTCTCACAAAATAGTGAATACGGATATCCTTGATCGAAATATTAACCCAAAAAGCGGTTATTTTTGGCAAGTGTTTAATCAATGGTTAAAACCCTTCTTAGTGTATACTCCCAATGGTTGGATCAATAACCGGTCTGTGGTGAACCAAGCTTTGCTTTCATCGGTACAACTTGCTGATATTAATCGCATCAATAACATTGCGGGTCAATTTTGGGATCAAAGTGGCCAGCCTAAAGCGCTACAGTTAACAGTTTCACCCGAGATGATGATGAATGGTCAGCTTGCCGACAAAGATTTTGTTAATATGAGCTTTTTAAAAGTCGGTGACCAGACTGTTATCGGGGTGAACGTTGCCGGAGTAAACCAGCCAATTCAGTATCAGTGGTGGAAGGATCAAAGCTGTACAGTAGGCTATCAAACCTCGATGGGCAATTCTGTGAACATATCAAACAGTCATGCACCGTTATGTTTATTTGCTTTACTTGCCTCAGCTCAGGAGGATAACCATCGTTATCAATGGCAGGACAAGCAGTCGAAGGTCAAAATTGCTTATCAACTGACAGGCTTGGAGTTTGCATCATGATGACAAGCAGTAAGAGCTTGAAACGGGAGATTGCATTTAATATTGATAAAATTTACCAGCAGTTTCATCAGTATACCGCGCGGTTGAAAAAAAACAGGCTAATCGATTTATATCATAGCTTATTTTGCACCTTACCTGCTTCATCCTTGGTGGCACTGAACCAGCTGGATGGTGAGTCAACTTATCGAGTGAATAAAAACCAGGCACTGATTGCTTCAGGAAATGATGAAGCCTATGAAGTGATGAATCTTTTTGGTGCGTCATTGTATGATATAAAATCGGTGCACTACTCATTTAACAACGAAAAGATGATGATTTCATTGGAGTTTAATGAGGAAATTGTTGTTAATGCCGAATCTCGTTTTCGCTTTTATTTGCATCATACCGAGGCGATGGAGAATGTGATTGCTTTGAGTTTTTTAAAGGGTAATGTCTGTGGCTCGCAAGCAATTCTTAATCACGATCTCGAGTTTAAGTCCCATATTGACTATCAAAATATCGATAGTTTAATGTGTCGCAATCAAATACTCCGTCAAATGACCCATAACCCTCAGCACTTTTGCTTTTTTGATCTATTAGTGAGTGTTGCAACTCCTTATAAAGCACACTCGATTGATTTTTATATTGAACTAAATTCCTATGAGCGCATTGGCGATGTCATTCACCATCTACAATTTAATGCCTTAACCTTGCTAGGGCTTCATCAGCTGCCAGCAAGCCGGATTTATTTAAATGATGCAGATTATTATCCTATCCTGTTTAGTCAGCAACGTAGCAATTTTTTTGAAACTGACGCATATAAAAAGCCAAACCACTGATATTTACCCTCGTTATTTGTTTCATGACTCAGCTGCAATGAGTTATACCCTTCATTATGAAAGTTTCTCAAAGCCCACTATTGAGTTTCATTATGCACAGAGCCAGCAAGTAGACTGGCTCGATATTGAGTGCTTGTGTCACACTGAGCTTGTGCAAAGTGATATTGACCAGGTTGTTGATGTTGATGAGAAGGCGACTTTCTTATCTTTGAGTACTTGTACGGCTAAATATATGAATTATGATGATCGGCAAGTGTTGGTTGAGCGCCTGATGGATATTAATTTTGGTAATATTGCTGATTTAAGTTCTATTCAGTTATTTTTTGACTTGTTAGTTGACAAAGAAAGTTTTATTTTTCCATTAAGAAAGCGCATTATCCACACAGAAACTACTCGTATTTCTGATACTTTTTTGATTTGTTTGCATGTACTTGTTAGTGAGATGAATGATGAGTATCTCTTTGTTTATTTGTGTAAGGTCTTGCAGCGTTTTATTAATTATAACTTTACTAATATGTTGAACTATCGTGTCGTTTATAAAGTACTCAAGTAATTTAGAGGTCCTTGTAAACACCTTGATTAGCCAAGGTGTCGCTTATGATGATATCTACTTTAGTTCGAAAATCGGTCGGCATTCACCCAAGCATTATATTGATGCTGTTGCTGTGAATGGGCAATCTGCGAGGATCAAGGTCAATGATGGTTTGTTAATGGTACAATCAAAATTTGATGAGCGGTCAATTGATTGTATTTTGTATGATGACCGTAATGAAGAAAGCATATTTATTCAAAGTGTTGCCGATCAACTATTAAACTTTGAGCTTGATGTTATTTTGCAAGAGCATTCAGGAATTGAAGCAATGCTTGCTAAGAGTATATTATTGCCAAGTATTGAAACAGTTAATTGTCATAGTTTGGCGATGATGCGTACATTATTTGCATTGGCGTTTTCTGGTTTGTATTTTGAAGTATTTTCAAAATCGGTGAGACAATCTTCACCAAAAAAAATATTTCGATTAGCCGAAGATCAATTATCAGGTTATTTAACGCTTGGACGCTTTGCAGAATACTCAGTGAAGCGCATCGAGATCAATATTTATGCTGATGTGAGTGTTTGCCAGTCTAAGTTACATTGCCTTGAGCGGATACTTTCTGCTTATAGGGAGAGTTTTATTAATCATCAAGTGATTGCCTATAGTGTATTTTCATCTGCAAATCATTATGGTCAATCTATTAAGGCAAAAATATTGTCACGATCTAAACTAGATTATCGACGAGTGAAGGTGTATGAGAAAGTTATTGATTAAAGTAAGTAGCCGTTTATTTATAATTACTTTGATATTTATATTAACAGGTTGCTCGATGCTTGGTTTGGGTGGAGATACCGAGTTAACGATTAAGGTGAAGACCAATAAATTTACTAATAATGGTAATAATTTTTATATGTTGGTTGCACAAGATGATGACAAAAATTATGTCAGTAATAGCTATTATAGCCTTTATAGCCAGTTTAATAGCAGCCGCTATAAACGTTATTTTATTACTCCTCAATATGAATCAAGTTACAGCTTTAGTTATCCGCTGGATCTTAAAAAATCAACCTCGCTTTACTTCTTATTTAATAATGAAAGCCGTCAATGGAAGGTGCGAGTTAAGCCTGGGATAAAAAAAGTGACCCTTGAGGTTAAAAATGATCGGGTAATAATGGACCAATAACAGAGGGCTGAATGATGGAATCTGCAATATTTCGAGTGTCTTGCTTTTTAGTAATGGTCAAAAAATATAAACAGAGTAAAGTAAAGCAAGAAGATTACAGAAAGACAGTTATTGATAAGATCAAGTCAATTAATTTATTCTTAGGAAAAAATTACGGTGGGGATATTGCCTACTTAATCACTTTTGCCTTGACGGTGTATGTCGATGAATATATCAACCTAAAAGTCGACAGCGTTGAAGGGGAGCGCTGGGAGCTTGTACAGCGGGAAATGTTTGATGTGGATACGGGAGGGAACTATTTTTATAAGGCCCTTAACCATATCGTTGATAATAAGTACTATCCTAAAATTGTTTATCAAATTTACTACTTTATTTTAAAAGACGGCTTCATGGGTGAGATGATAAATTATAATAATAATATGGCAAGAGATTATTTAATTCAACTAGAAGCGAAGTGTGATCAGCGTTTGAAATTAGATGCAGATAAAACACTTCTTTTTAATGAACAAAATTCAGCTTATAAAAAAATAAATAAAAAAAAGTGGTTTTATA
>NZ_MDTU01000012.1:9021-13966 GCF_001720395.1 Piscirickettsia litoralis | reverse complement strand
TCTAGCAGATTATCAATAAACTTGTTCATTGCCCCTTGCTGCGGTCGATTTAATCCAACCAGGCTTTTAATCCGCGCTGACATCACCCTGACATGCTCGCCTTCACTAAATCCTTCACTGACTTGTGCGGCTATTGCCTCTTTTGTATCGTACGATACAAGCGTTACAAGCTCTGCTGTGCGGTCTTTAATAATTTGCTGCACATAGTCATCGAGCATATTTAGAGGCGGCGTTTTCTTCTCTAAATACTCCGGCAAAGCAAGGCGAGCATTATCTGCCCCTGCTTTCACTGCGGTTTGCTCCACACTTTGAAGCGTTGATAATTCAGCCACTAAATAGCTGTAGCCCACGGCATCAAGTACTTTATCAATATCACCTTGCTTAATCGCCTTATTTAAAGCATTGTCACTTGTATGAGCCTGAGACGCAGCAACAGCAGACAAAAAGGCATCTTTAAAATTCGGCTTAGTCTGATCTATCAATGCATTTGTAGAAAGTGGCTTATTTTCCATCTATTTCTTTTGAAGCTGGCAAGCTTAAAGATTCTCTTACGGTTTCCTCTAAGTTTTCATCGGGTGAAATAACACCAATCGGCACAAGCTGAGATAGCGCAGTCGTAAGCTCTGCCACGTCAACCTCTTTTACTTCTTCATAGTCGAGTGTTGGCAACTCTTCGGCTAAGTCGCCATTTAAATCAAACAAGCGCGGTATAGCATGCGAGTTAAACACACCTTTAATCATGTCTAAATACGCACAAATGCTATCTTTTAGCAGCTCGATTTTATTCTCAGCGTAGTTTGAAGTGCCCACCGATGTTTTACCGATTTGCTGGAATTCCGTCATCATCGTTTGAGAAATCGCATAGGCATAGCGGTTAATCGGTCCGGATAGATCAACATTACTAGTGCCCTGGCACGTCATAAGTTCGGCGTTAAATAATTTATTGCCATTATCATCATGCTTCTGAGGCATGATCATATAAGCTGACTCATTTTGTCGGATATTTGCCCCGACATCTCGCAAGTAGCTGACCAACCCTTTCTGATCCGGTGACGCATCATAGCTCAAATATTCAGGCGGTAGCTCGAATTTCATCAACCCCACAAAATTACGTTCGACTGCAATGGTCTCAAGATTTTCTAGGTTCTTCTTATAAAACCAAGGCTGATAGGCATTTCTAAGGATACTACGGCCTTCGGGATTACCTTTTTTGCTTGTTGTTCTGAACAATAAAACGCGGTTAATATCGACTTCACACTGCTTGCCAGAGGTCGGTGACATTTGTAGAAATCCGGTGAGCTCTTCGGTATCTTCGTCAAAAATCCATTCTATGATTGTGTCTTGAGAGCGTGTTTCTAAGTCATGCCATCCTATTTTATTATCGTTGTATTGCGAGGGTCGTTTTCCTCTACGGCCTTGACGCACTTTATAGACTGGCTCATGGATGCTAAAACCAAAGGGCAAAAAGTCGAGTATTTCACTAATCACCTCAGCCCAAGGCTTGCACAAATCATTGCGGCACTCTTCAAGAAAGTTTGCCCGTGCTTCATCTTGTGCACTGACACCTGCAGCGACGACTTTCCACTTTACTTTGCGAATTAACAGCTCAATAGCAAGTAATGCCGCGCCTACTGTATCATCATTATCACGCATCTCCTTATATATAGTGATGCCTTCGGGGAACTGTAGCTGTGTTAAAAACTCCTCTGTGACCCTGCCTCCGACTTCTCTTAGGCCGATAAACCCTTGAGGCGCTGGGGGAGTTTGGGGCTTAGAATCGATTTTGTTAGGTGTCAGAGTGCTTTTTAGCTTGGAGAAAAACTTCATTCTTAATTCCAATAAAGATATTAATTACGTTAAAATACAGACTGAATCATTTATTTCATCGTCAATATCAATTTAATTAAAGGTTTTATTATAGTGAGTCAGAAACAAGATAAGATTTTGAGGTTAGTTAGCGAAACGATAAGTGAGGTTTCTGAGTTTTTATTGGAAAGCTCTCAATTAAGGCTTGCGTCTCTAGAAACAAAAGATGACAAAGCTTTTTATATGGCATCTGTTTTGCAGACGCTCATTATTTCATGCTTTAAAAGCAGTATGGATGTGTGTGAAGATTTTTTTTCTTGCGAAACAGCACCAGAGATAAAAAACAAGATTTATAAATCTATGTCATCTCAAATTAAGAGTATAGCAAAGCTATATAGTGCGGATAAACCTAACAAAAAATACATTATAAAAGCTGAATTAAATAATTCAGTTCTACATTAAAAAATGACCAAGGGCACGCTGCTTGCAACGTAGCGTGCAAAAGTACCATTTTTCAAGGGATTATAAGTTATTACAAGTGTTGATGATTTTAAGCTCCAAGAGCTATGGGTTTTACAGATTCTGCAATTTTAATTGCAGCTAATTCTGAGTCTGTATGATGCTTATAAAATATAAAATTACCATGATTTTTAGATGCTTGATAAATAGCTACTGGAACTCCAATTGGGAGAGTTGCAACAGCAAGAGTAACAGAAGCTAAAAGCTGAAAACCTCTTGTGACTTTCCCTGACCTATGCTTGGCAAGTTCGGAGATAGCCGGATCTTTTGCTAGATTGGAAAGTTTGTCTTTTTTACCTGTAGTTAAATACTCTATTTTTGCACCATTTACGCTTTCAAGATACTGTATATTTTTTTAAGTTTTGAATTGTTCTTAACATGTTTTTGAAAGGAAGATATTTTTTCATTTACTTGTTTCAGATTGTCATGATTGGATTTAATCTTTATCCAATAATCACCAGAAAATTGACCAGCCTTAGCGATATTGTTGACTGCTTTTTGAAGTGCTCCATCTCCTCGAATTCTACGCCAGTCATCATGAGAAAATTGACCAGCCTTAGCGATATTGTTGACTGCTTTTTGAAGTGCTCCATTTCCTCGAATTCTACGCCAGTCATCATGAGAAAATTGACCAGCCTTAGCGATATTGTTGACTGCTTTTTGAAGTTCTTCATTGTCTCGAATTCTACGCCAGTCATCACGAGAAAATTGACCAGCCTTAGCGATATTGTTAACATCTTCTTCAATTCTACACCGATCATCACGAGTCTTAGCGATATTATTGACTGCGTTTTGAAGCACTTGGTCGTCTTTAATTTTGTCCCAATCATCACGTGAAAATTGATCATTTGAGGCAACAGTGAAAATTGCTTTCGCTTGGTCAATATCTTTTTGGGAACAACTATATTCCTTTAGTTTCTGAGATAAAACAGAATCAGAACCACTATACAACTCGACTAAAAGTAATGTTGTTACAAAGGATAAAGATGGGCGCATTTCTGGGTTTTCTGATTTCATTATTTGATCAGCAATGCGTTGTACTGCTGAGTTTTCAGGTAAGATTCTTGAGAGTATTGCTCCCAAAGAATAAACTTCTGTTTTTTCTGATGCTTCACATGTTTCTTTTTCTGCCTCAGGGGGCTGATAACCACGAGTTCCTCCCAGAACTTTATTTTCATGTGCTAAACCAAAATCAATTAAAGATAACCGACCATCAGGAGCAACAACAACATTCGCTGGTTTTAAATCATTATGGTAATAATGCTTACCAGAGTTTGAAAGTTTTCCACTATTTAGTTTTCTGACTTCTTCAACAAGCTGCAGACTTATGTTTAAAATTTTCTTATCATTCAGGTAATTATTGTTCAGTACCTGACGTAAGCTTTTTCCTTGATATTCTAAAACAACATATTGCTTGCCTTCTCTTTTAGCATCTCCTTTTAAACGGCCAAGATCAGAAAGAATATCTACTTCACGTTGTCTTACATTTTTTTGATTACCGATTTTAATTACATATAAATTTCCGTCTTCATCTTCAGCAAATTTTACTTTGCCATTTCCTCCTTTATCTAATATCTGTCCTTTACCAGCCAAGGCTAAAATTTTACCACCAATAACCATGAAGGAATGATTAATTTTATGATTCTGATTTGAAGCATCACTGTAACGTATTTCACCCTTAGATCTTTTGAGCTTTGTTCCTTCAGGAACACCCCCATCCCTAAGGTGCTTTTTTGCTATTTCCCACTCTTTTCGTCTTCTCTTAGATGATGTCCAATGTAATCCCGGCATAATTTAACCCTCTAACCCACGACAGCAAGTCGACTTTCAAGGTTTATTTGTACCATCAAAAACATATCTTTTTTAACAGGAGAACAACGGTAAACTTTGGTCTGGCTGCGATTGATTGTTTTGTTTATATTTCCTTTATAAAGTTACTTTCGATAAGATCCGTTATCGAAAGTAACATAATAGTACTTTCTAAATCGAAAAATTCTTCTTCCACACTATGGTTCGCAGTTCAGGGTATTGTATGTTCCTAAGCGCTAAAAATGGTGACTGCTCAGTTAAAGTTTAATCACCCTAACGAAGTCACTTTATTATTCTGTGTTTCACAACCGCTTTTTTGCTCATGATACTTAAACAAAAGGAATGCATTCTGGTCTGGATTTTCACGATCAGGTGCAATTACTCTATCGAGAGCATCTACTAGCCGCTTAATAAGATTTTCATATTCCTTATTCGTCTCTGGTGTATTACCATTCATATTTTTCAAAACCTTCAACGCCTGTAATAAATTATAGCGAATATCCATTCTTTCCTTAAAATCTAATAACTCTGGCTGAATTCTCTCAATTTTATCTAGGTCATCCATAACAGAAGTGTGGCCTTCTGAAAAGCACTCTAATAGTGGCTCTGGATTGCGGAATGAATTCATATGCATATTTTGAAGGAAATTTCTACCTTCAGATGCGACCTCTGTATTATTAGTTGATAAAGCAATGAACTCGGATTCTAATTCATCTCGACGACTTACCCTCTCTTTTATATCTGACAATTCATGTGGAAGTTTCTGAAGGTTCAATAAAATATCCTGCGCCTTAATCTCGGTAACATTATT
>NZ_MDTU01000012.1:0-3175 GCF_001720395.1 Piscirickettsia litoralis | reverse complement strand
CTTCTCTTTTGTTTCGCTTAGGTATTTTATGTAATGAGCAATTGCGCCGAACCAGCACAGAACCAACAGACCAAACCATTTCAAAATGTGGTCGTTATCAATCATAATTTTTTAAATGGGCTAATCCACCCCCTAAAAACTTCAGCTAAAAAACAAAAGACCCTGGTTGCACACAAGCGATATACTGCTACATACAATCACTACAGCACTGGAAAATATCATTTTTCTTTGAAATTTATCTACTTCCTCATCAATATACACGTTTACTCCTTGGATAAATTTTAGGCATAAAAAAACCAGCTCTGAGTGGCTGGTCTTCTTTGAAATGCAGTATGTCTATAATATCAATTTAGGCTCTAAATTTAACGCAAAAATTAGCCTTTTGCAAATTTTTTTTCCACCCCCTAAATATTAATGACATTTTATACTCTGCAATGAATCCCTCAACCTTAGATATACCTTGCCATAACGCTCTTTATGTTTAATTTTAAAAGTTGGTGCTGCCACCCCCAAAAAATCCGCCCTTTCTTTATCTAACATTCGACCATAACCAGAGCCATTACATTTATTGCACTCTGTATTGTAATCCACCGCAATCATTTTAGGTTTTGGTTCTGACTTCTTAGTCTGCACTTCTTCTTTTTTCCATTTCTGAATTTCACCTAAAAGCGTATTTAACTCTATACCATGTTTATCTGCTAGTTCACTTAATAGGTTCTGATAGGAGTAAAAGCCCACTGTAGCCTCTTTCCCTTCTTGTAGCTTCTTATACTCTTGTTTTATTACATACCAACGTACATCTACAAATTCTAACTTGTGCTTGTCTGATAGCTCTTGTATATCTGTTAACCCTTTATGGTAATCAACTTCTAAGCTCCACCAACGCTTTTTTTCATCGGTTAGCTTTTGCACTTTACGCTGTTTAAATCGGCTGGCCACATAGCCACGCCCTTCACAGCTCTTACACATATCACTTAAACACACTTCTTGAATCGCCAGTGCTGCGTACTTCCTCGCGGTTTCCTCCCTAAGATTGAACATTTTGCGAATAGTCGATAAAAGCAGTCTTTTTAATTCGGGAATATAACGGTGCTCATTCAAATATCTCACTTGAAACGCCAGCGATGCCATACGCTCAGCAAATGCCAATGATGCGCCAATTTCTGGCCGCGTGATTCCGTTGTGCGCCTTGTGAAAAGGCATACCGTCTAACTTACTAGTCTTCTCATAAAATGCTGTTACTACTGTCTCGGCCTTCACTTTGGGTTCTCCATCTGTTAGCATAATTTGCAGTTAATCGTTGTTTTCCCTCATGTTTTCAACGATTGACCGGGATTTAACATGACCCTATGTTTTTAAGAGAGTGTGCCTCGACAAGCACTCTCTTTTTTTCACAAAACACCTTATTTCTACTGTGGTTATTATTGGCAGTTTTGTGTATCCTCAAACCGTTTGAATCTTTTGCTGTAACAGCGTTTTTATACTGCGGTTCAAACTTTTGTGGCCTTTCGTTTTTGACACCTACACGAAAACAAAGGCCGCTACCTAATTGGTTATTTGATGAATTCTTGCGTAAAATCTTAAACAACTTGTTTTCGCTCGAAAGAAAAGCAAACATCATAGACAATGGTATAAATCACTTATTCTGTGCTTGCTGATATCGGTCTACATTTTTAGTTTTCTTTGTCTCACAATCGTTGTGAAACTCTTCTAAAAAATCATCACTCCACGCTGGCTTACTTTTACCCATTCTTGTCGCACGCACAGCACTCTTGAATCGAATATACTCTCTTTCTCGCCCTCAAACATAGGCCCACGTAATGGACCTATGCTAGTATGGCAGAAGTATCAACCCTTAACTTTATTCACCTTAATATTTTTTACTTCACAAGAACCACTACCATTTGATTTTATTATAATTTCATCCATGTCATCAGCAACGTTAAGTATACCAGAATAGTAATTTTTCATCCCCGCTGTAAACTTAGCCTTATCTGCCTCAGACTCACTAATTGAAGGAATTAGGTGTGTTAGATAGAGATGTTTAACTTTTGCTTTTTCTGCAAGTTTGGCTAAATCAATGGTATCTGAGTGATAATGATCATCTCGTTTCCAATGTTCATATTGACTTTCACTTATTTTTTTAGACTTTTTCAATCTTTCTTCTTGTAGAGGTCTACTCATGGCTTCACTAATAACAACATCTGCATTATTAAACATTTCTTGTTCAGCTTCAAATACATGTGTATCACCTGTCACGAATATTTTACAACTCTTATACTTTAACATATAACCAAATGCAGGAAAAACAGGCTCATGATGCACGGGATAAGCGGTAATACTAAGAGTCTTATCACTCCAGACTAGTTTACTTTTTTCAGTTCCGATATCAATAATATTCCCAGTAGCATGAGATAAATTAGGGTTTAACAAACCCTGCTGATTTATCGATCGAAACCAAGTATCTGGTTGGTAGCTATCCTTAATTCCGTTGAGAACTTGATTTAAACCGTAAGGCCCATAGACATTAAGCTCTGATTTTCTTCCAAACGCCCAAGATTCATTAATAATTGAACCTAAACCCGCAAAGTGGTCTGAGTGCAAATGTGTTAAGAAAACCCGGGATATCTTACCCACAGGTAAACCAATCTCACCAAGTCGCAACGAAGAACCTGCACCTGTATCAATTAAAAAAAGCTTTTTTTCATAGCTAATGGCTAAACAAGCAGGATGTCTTAACCATTGGTTACTTGGATTTGGGACTCCTGTACCACAAAAATAAATATGCAAATTACCATCGTCTGGTAATTTTGCTGAAATTACATTTTGACAAGAGATAACAAACATGAATGCGAATATAAATAGCAGTTTCTTCATATGATGAACTCCCAATAATAAATACTGTGTAAAATTATAGTGTACAATTTGGTGGATCTCATCCATTGAACTTATCCTTACCCCAAAATTCAACATTTCCATACGTCATGCATAAAGAGTTACCTTATCACTGCTATACTAAAATATTTTTTTAATTCTAAGTTCTTAAATATTAACCTAGCGCTAAAGCCTAGCACCTCTATTCGGAGATCTCTCATAACCTTCAACCTTCAGCAGAAAACGATATCGAAATGTTTTATATACTAAAAGAACATCGTTGTAATGAGTAAAGTTACGG
>NZ_MDTU01000011.1:22155-27111 GCF_001720395.1 Piscirickettsia litoralis | reverse complement strand
TCTTAAAAAGTCTATCAATCTACAGTTTCAAACTGATCGGCAGGAACAAAGGCTGTGCCTTTAATCCTGATGCTTTTAATCTCACCGCTGTTAATCATTTTACGGACTCTATCAACGGGCAACCCCGTTCTTTTTACGGTTTCTTTCTGAGTCAGATATTTAATACTCGCATCAAGACTAACGATGCTTTTAGGCACCTGCTCTACATAAACCAAATTAATATGGCTCTTTAACCTTATCTGTTTATGCTCTGATGCTTGAGTTTTTAGCTTCCCTTCCTGAATCAAGATATAAACATCTTGCACCCGCATTTTATTCAAAACTGCATAGTCTTCAACTGTAATCAATTTCATTTAGGCCGACATTCCATTTGGTCTAGTAAAGGTTGGAGCTATTGCACTTAAGATTCCCATGACCTTATCGGTGGTATATCCGCGTTCAGTATAAGCATTTTTTAGAAACCATATCATTTCATCAACAGAATTGCCAAACCGTTTAGAGAAATGTTTTAAACGCTTCATGTGCTTGTTTGTAATTGTTCGCTCTGATGATGTTTTTTGTTGATTGTAAAAATTCTGGCTGAGTTGATTTGTGACCGGTCCATGCGGTGTTGCCATATCAACAGGCACGTCCTCAATAGTTTTCATTTCTACCAAGTTAGGCTTAACGTTTTCAACGTCAAGCAACTCCTGTAATGGTTGTTCACCGATGTTCTGCATTGCTCTTGCTTCATCAAGCGCCTGTTGAGTTTCTAAGAGTGCGGTCCTTAACTCGTCCCCTTCTTTTGCCCAGGTTTCCATATCATATCCTGTTGTTAGTTTTTCATTGTGGCGTGCTTTTTCTTCGAGCAATTGAGATAAAATAGATTCTAGTTCAATAACAATGCTGCCTTCTTCAACGCACTGACTAAAATTATCAACAGGGTTATTAATATCTTCTTTGTCTTCCAGTGCTTCCTTTATTGATTCGTTGATTTCGCAGTTTCCATTCTGCGAATCCGCAACTTGAGGTTTTTCAACACTTGCGGCGTTTTCAGGCTGTTCTGGTTTTTGCTTCTGTGTGATTGGGAAATTTGTTTTATAGTTGCTTAGAAACTTGTTTATCAAGACTTCATTTAGACTGAATACCGTTGTGCGGTCGTAGCATTTACGTTTAATTTGAGTGAAAATTTTATCTGCAAATAATTGTTTTAGAGCTTTGCCAATTTGATAAATCGTAAATTGATTAAATAGAGCTTCTTTTAAGTCGTCACGGGTTAAATAGTGTTCTTTCCAGCCATATTCGTTGTGCCGAAACGTAGACAGGGCTAAGATGGCGGACGCACATGGGTTGTTTTTGCAGATAGATGTCATCCAGGGGTAAACCACAGTGACTCTTTCTTTAGGTTGTCGAATTTTAAGCATAGTAAACTGTCCTCATAAATTTATGGGATTGACTAATGCTGTGTAGAAACCTAGAATAGAGATGCCTGGGCAGGTTTCCAAACCAACTAGGATTTAAAAGCCTTTTAGGTTTCTACGCCAGCCTAATTATTTAGCCCTCCTGCAAGAGGGCTTTATTTTTTATGAATATAACTCCAATATTTTTCTTTATCAAGTAAATAAAACCATCTTAATTTATTGAAATCATTTCAATATAACAAATACCTATCGATACCTATCAATACCGATACCTACCAATATCTACTAATACCTTACAATACCTACCAATACCCTTCGGTATTTATAGGTATTGGAAAAGGTAATATTAATGATTTTTTTAAATCTATTTATTTGCATGGCTTTTAATTGATACCGATCAATACTGATCGATACCTAACAATATCGACCAATACTTAACGATACCTATCAATACCTTGCAATACCGGAAGTTGTGATATAAAGTTTTAAACAGATACCTAAAGGTATCGTTAGGTATTGAAAAAATTAATTACATTTAGGGGAAAAATAATGGCTGTGATTTTATGCGGCGGTGAAAAAGGTGGTACAGGGAAAAGTACAACTTCGGTTAATTTGGCTGTGATGGCTTCTTTGGTCGGCAGAAATGTTGCTCTATTAGATTGCGATAAGCAGGGAACATCCCGCAACTTTATCGATCGCCGGCGCGATAAAGGCACTTTACCTACTCCTGATTGCTATCAGATTAGTGGTAAACACGTTTATAAAGAAATTGCATCGCTGTCTGAAAGGTATGATGATGTTATTATTGATGCTGGTGGGCAAGACTCTGTAGAGTTGCGATCCTCTATGGTTGCTCCTGAACTAACATTAATGATTAGTCCTGTTCAAGCGAGCGCTTTTGATTTAGAAACTTTAATTAAGATGGATGAGCTTGTAGAAACATCTCAAGTGTATAACCCTGAATTACTGTGTAAGGTGCTGATTACACGTGCTAGCACACATGTGAAAATAAAGAAAACCGATGATGCTATCGCTTTTGTTAATGAGTTGGAAAATATCAAACGATGTGACTCTGTGATCTGTGAAAGAGTTGCGTATCAGTATGCATCGAACAATGCGGATGCTGTTGTTGAATATGAAAAGAATCATTATTCTGCTATGCCTCCATACAAAAAGAAATCTTATACCCCAAAAGCTAGTATTGAAATGTGCTCTCTATTTAAAGAAGCTTTAGGTATAGAGTTTAACTTGAATGAATTTATTGATTTAGAAACATCTATAAAGGAGGTTGTATAGATGGCCGGGCAGTTTGATCATTTAAAGAAAAAAAAGAAACCTGCTTTAGCTCCTGACAGCTTTATTAATGAGGCGACTAGCGGCACGGTTACTCCTGTAGATAGGAAAAATACCAGTGTTTCTACTGAGGAATCAGTTGTTATTTCACCGCCAGAAGAAGGAAAAAAGAAGGGGCGACCTCGCAAGGAGGCGCTGCCAGAGCTTTTGATTACAACTAAAGGAAGACATACGAGAAAGAAGGCAGAAGTTTTCAACCTATATATCCCAAAAGAACTAGATAAAGAAATTGCAGAAAAAACAGCAGGTAATAAGCAGCTTGTTTTAAATTATCTGGTTAAAACTGCTTGGGATTCGATTAAGCGCAAAGGGAAGATGGTTGTTGTTGATGCTGATGAAGTGGCAGGGTGATTATTAGCGATACCTACCAATACCAGTATTGGTAGGTATTAGTCAGTGTAAGCGATCGACTAGCGCATGGCAAGGCGACAATAAAGATTAGAATTTAAATCTTTTACCTGTTGTTGAGATTTTGCTTGGGCAAAAAATGGGAAGGTTTTTTCTGACCGGGTGAGGTTTTCATTTCTATTGATTACACTAGTTGCAATTAATCCAATCCCACATGTAGCTACAGTAAATATCGCATTTGTTAGTAGTCTCATTGCCTGACGTTTTTTTGGATACTTATCAATCTTTAATGAGTTGTTAAAGTCATTTTCTGCTTTCTTCAAATTTGTATATAAGGCTTTTTTATTTTCACTACTCAAAAATTCTTCAGTGGATTCTAAAACCTTGACTTTGTATCTATGACTAAGTATTGCTATTTTTCTTGCTATTTTAGCTTCGTTTTTTTCTCCTTGAATTGAATCCATTATCTTAGTTGTGACATTTTCAATATCACATAAAATACTCACAATGACTCTTTTGTGGTTTTCATTTTTAAAAAGACGATTAACGACATCATCACTTAATATTTGATTAAGTTCTGATCTTTTACTTTCACAAAACAGGTCATCTACAACAATCGGCACTTCTTCTTTATGAAATATGTATTGTTTCTTCCTTTGCTGGGTTAGGGTATAAAGATTTCCCCCATAGGAATAAACCTCTTTTATCTTTTCTGCGTATTCAATCTGGCTTTTACTATATTTTAAATCTTGAATTTTCTTGGCTACGTGTAAGGATGGAATATCGAAACATTTGAGATGACTTGATATTGGTAGTTCAATAAATGTTGTCTTTGTTCTTGCATGAAATGATGGTGCGATTTGGTAAAAAAAATTGTTTTCAATCCAACCGTTATCGGTATCATAAGAACCCAATAAAACAGTGGCCGATCTGATATTTTCACATTTACTACAATCAATACTCATATTTACATTGGAACCAGGAATATTCCAATGGTTACCAGAAACAGGCTGGTTTGCTACAATGTCAACGGGAATTGTTCGAGTGCTTTTCTTTTCATATAAACCCTTAGCTAATAAGCAGCCAGTTACGGCCCCCCTACTAAAGCCTGTAGTTAATATACTGTCCGGTAGAAATTCATTAATTTCTGGGTTGGGTATATGCATACCAACTATGGCGCTTCCAAACAAGGTTCTAAGTTTTGTTAGATTAATTTCTCCTTGATCGTTAAATGATTTAGTGATTGTATCTACTGCTTGTTTTAAATCAGGATTAACTCTCCCATTACCTACGTTAGGATGTTGGCAACCTTCAAGATAGAGGACAATAGTATCATCATCAAAATGTAACCCGTGCTGATCTTCTAACAAAGATTGTTGCTCACCAGAAGCACCTGTGCCATCAAATATAAATGCTAATTTCATCTAATTTAACCTCTAATAAAAGCGTTAAGGCAAAAGAGTTACACAACTATTCAACAACGACACCAAATAGGGCTATCTTAAAGTTAAAGGTCTGCTAGATTCTACTGAACTTATACTGATAGTAATTTGCAATATCTCGTACATTGAAAGATTTATTGTCTTTCATATAACGGAGGGCGAAATTTATTCCTAAAGTTGTCACATGTTCAATGTTAGCCAAAGGGTACCCACGAATTTGCGACAGATGGCGGATTTATTCTTATAATACCGGTGGGTATTGGTAGGTATTGTTCTATATCGATAGGTATTAGTAGGTATTAGTAGGTATTAGTAGGTATTAGTTCAAAGTATTGAAAATAAAAGGAATATTTAAAATTATTAAATTCTACTTTTATAATAATGGAAGGTATAGGTAAGTATCGCTATATAGA
>NZ_MDTU01000011.1:15621-19249 GCF_001720395.1 Piscirickettsia litoralis | reverse complement strand
CCTTGATTGGAGTGAGCTTAAAACTGCTTTTTCTTGTCTTTCGTTCAAAATCTTGGCTTGTTTATGAAGCGCCATGTTAAAAGCCTCTAATAGTACAAATTCTTGTTATATTAATATTTTATCCTGGTTGTGATTATAGGTCCAGTTGTGAGTGATTGATTTTATTCACTTTAGGATGTTTTGGCTAAAATATACTGTTGATATAATTAACCTTATAGGTTAATATAACTTTATAAGTTAATTATGGTCTATAATAATGGTAAAGAAAGGTACAAGTTTCACGAAGCCAACTTATTGTTTAGACAGCATTAAAGCTGAATTTGATCGAGTTGAGTGCTTAAGAATGACGGGTGTTGCTAGCCGCTCTGCTGCTGAACTTGACTTTACTTTGCAAGATGTTGTGGATTGTATTCAAGAGTTAGAGAGTTATAACTTTTACAAAACAATGGCTCCCTATAGTAAAGGATTTACTGCAAACCACGATGTTTACAAAATTAATTACTTGGAAATTGATTTATACATTAAGTTTCAAAAAGTAAAAGATTTTTTTATAGTCTCATTCAAAGAGGAGTAAGGTATGACAAAGAAAACACAATGTCCAATATGTGGCGAGTTTGAAGTGTCACGCCAAATTAGAGCAGTGACGCATACGTTTAAAGGGCATAAATTAGAAGTAATGCAACCAGGTGAATATTGCGATGCATGTGGTGAGTCTGTTCTTTCCCCTGCTGATTTAAAAGCAACCGCAAAAGAGATTGAGCAATGGCGGTCTGAAATTTTAGGAAGATTAACACCTCAAGACGTTAAGCGTATCCGCAACGGTTTAAAACTAAACCAAAAAGAAGCAGGGGCAATTTTTGGAGGTGGGCCTAATGCATTTAGTCGTTATGAAAATGGTTTAGCAAGAATACCGAAAGCTGTAGAATTTTTGTTTAAAATGCTAGATCAATACCCAAATGAAACGACGAGCAAGGCGGTCTCAAGTGTAATAAACCTGAGTCATTTTGTTTCCGGCCCCAGGAAAGGCAAGCATGCTCATGGCTAATTTAGACTATTCGTTTAACGTACATCGATTAAGTGAAGAAGATGGCGGTGGTTATTTAGTTGAGTTTCCAGATTTGCCAGGGTGCATGGCTGATGGAGAGACCATTGAAGATGCTATTGCTGATGCTAAAGATGCTTGTGAGGCATGGATTGAGGCTGCTCACGAGTTTGGCCGGGAAATACCTAAACCAAAATCAGATGATGATTTTAGTGGGCAATGGAGAGTGAGAACCCCTAAAAGCCTACATGCAGCTTTATCTCGAAAAGCTAAAGAAGAAAATGTAAGTTTAAATACTTTGGTTGTATGCTTGTTGGCTGAAGGGCTTGGTAAAAAACAAGTTGTTTAAAGTTGAGTGCTTTCTTCTCTGAAGGAAGGGGTTTCTTGCGGAGGTTTCGATGATTTATCCCGTTGTAGTCATGAAAGATAAAACAAGCGATTACACCGTAGCTGTACCAGATTTACCTGGGATAATTACGGCAGGTGATTCATATGAAGATGCTATTGAAATGGCAAAAGATGCAATTGATGGTCATGTTGAATGTTTATCGGAAGCAGGTGAGGATATTCCCAGAGGATCAGATTTACAAGACCATGTCGCTAATCCAGATTTTACGGGTGGGGTATGGTTTTTAGTAGAAGTTGATATTGCACTTAGACATCCTTGAGACACCTTATCTTAACTTCTTTGAGTTGCTATTTTAAAGCGTTAGAACTAAAGTGTGAAACTTGCGTATAAGAATGTTGAAGAACCGACAGGCTCCCAAAGTCGCCTGTCACAGAAGGTCCATGTCTTTTGTATAGCCTGTTTATTTAAACCTAAGCTTTGCAAAAATTTCCTGATTATTCATCGTGACTTCATCGCACTGTAATGACCAGCGGTAAGAGTTGTTGTGCTTGTAAGTACGATATATATGACAGTTGTAAGTTGCTTCAACATCGTTAAAGATATAGTCTTTTTTCTTATTTCCATTATTTTTAATTACTAAAGATGGCCCTAAGCCTTTAGATTTTTGCTCAGCATCTTTATTTTTATAAATATAAGTGTATTGGTTGCCAATATTAACCTGCTCTTTATGCACCCCTTTTCTTGAGCAGTGCCCATATTCATCACAGTAACTCATATCGCTTTTAAATTGAGCGCCAAACTTCACAGGAGCGGGCTTTTCTGCGCTATAGTTTGGGTTGTTTTGTCCTGTATTGTTATAAACATTCACAGTTAAAGCCATTGCAGACGAAGATAGCAGACATGTAATAGCTAGAGATAAAGGGAGTAACTTTTTCATAATTAATTTTTAATCCATATTTTAGAAAAAAGCATTATATGAAAATTACTAAAAATAAAAATATAGAAAAATTTGTTTTTATATGTAGACAAAGGTGTTGATAAAGGGTAGTTGCTTTATGGTTTGCTACAGTTAACCATAACTTATAACTTTGTGATAAAATTATTTAATTTTAAAAATTAAAGAGTTTTAACAAGTGACCGTACATGATTTAGTTTATGCTGGCAATTCAATCTTAAAAAATCCTTCATCTGAGATTGTTAACTTTAATTCTTCTGAACTTAAAATGTTAGTCGAAGACTTAATTGTTACTATGCGAGAGAACCACGGTGCTGGTCTTGCTGCCCCTCAAATTGGTATTGACTTAAGAGTCATGGTTTTTGAAATTAAGAATAATCCACGTTATCCTGACGTTGAAGAAGTCGATCTAACAGTGCTAGTAAACCCCAGTTACGAGATAATTTCTGAAGTATTAACTGAAGAGTATGAAGGTTGTTTGAGCTTACCTAAAATGAGAGGTTTGGCTCGGCGGTATGATCATATTCTCTATTCAGCTTATGATGTTAACGGAAACCATTTTGAGAAAGAAGCAAAAGGATGGCATGCACGAGTTTTTCAGCATGAATATGATCATTTAGATGGTATTTTATATCCTGAGAGGATGCATAACATGAAGGAGTTTTCGTACTTAGAGAGCTGACTTGATTATTTTGTAAATGGCTTGTTCTATAGTCAGATTGTTATTCTCAGCATAAGATTCGAGCTTGTTTCTTGTTGTGTTTGGAAATTGGTTTAGGAATGATTGGTTTTTTTTGTTTTTACCTGTAGCCAGCCATTCAGGGGAAACATTAAATAAATAAGAGATTACTATTAGGTGTTCAGGTTTTACAGTCTTGCTTGCTCCTGATTCCCACGAAGCGACTGCAGGTTGGCTAACACCTACTTTCTTTGCTAGGTCTGCCTGAGTTATGTTAGCTTGTTTTCTAAGCTGCTTTACTCTTTCACCAAAAAAATTCCTCGCCATAGCGAGGAGGATAATACAATTAAATATAAGTATGCTTATATAGAAGTTATCATAGTTGTTTTCAACTTTCCTTTGGGTAGACGAAGAAACGAAAAAATGGTTAAGGCAGAAACAGCCATTAAGTAGTAAGCAAGAGAGTTTATATCATTTGTGATTTTTGATATATAAACAGCAATGATTGGAGCAGTGCTACCGAAAAGCAACATGCTGATATTGTATGATAAGCATATCCCTGAGAATCTCATGTTTGTTTCAAACCTTTTTAGCAATAAGGTG
>NZ_MDTU01000011.1:8386-13585 GCF_001720395.1 Piscirickettsia litoralis | reverse complement strand
CTTCCGAATAAAATTAAATTTTACTTCATTTCTTTCGCGAAGAAGGCACTCGCCTTTTTTAAAATTTCTTTCTCCATCTGTAGTTGCTTTACCTGCTTACGCAAAGCTTGAAGTTCATTCTTTTCATCAGGAGTCAGAGTGGAATTTGCCTCTTTATCTTGCTGGTCTTTCCAGCGATAAATCATATTCGTCCTAACACCAACTGCATCGGCAGCTTGTTGAGCACTGTAGCCTTGTTCCGTGACCAAAGCCACCGCTTCTTCTTTAAACGTCGTCGAATAACGCTTGTATTGCTTTTTATCTTTCATAAACACCTCGTTTGAGAATCATATTTATCTCATTGCGAAGTGTCCAGTTTTATTAGGCCAGAATAGCACCAAGCGGTCTAACCAAGCAACCACTTGCAAAAACACTGAAAGACAACAATATTGCTATTGTTTGAACAGACTTAGGGAAAAATTGATCTGCAATAATATATGAAAAATAACCATATAGTATAAAATCATATAACTCTAATGTATTGCCTAGCGCACACCCTGCAATATATTTTTTCCACTGAATCACAGCGATCTCCTTTAGATGATAATTTCTTTGTGTGGTTTAATTAAATCGGGGTTAATTTTTATGATTTTTTGAATACGTGGGGGTGGGTGGTTAATTGAGTATATTTTGTAAATGTCGATCAACTCATTATAGCAATCTATCCCCAATTGATAAATTTCATTTACATTTGACGTGAATATATCAGAACAATTTTTTTTTGATCTTGAGGCACATGATATTAATATGTGGTGGCCATCTTCTTCATGATGTATTACAAAGCCATCATGCATTTTCATTTTTCTTTTTCTAATTGCGTTTATTTCATCAGAAAACTTCAAATGGTTAACATCATCCCACCAATAGTGGGACTTATTGATGAAATTTTGTGGGGTTATAATTCCATCGTAAGATCCGAATCCTGCTTTACAAATTTCATAGGCATGGGCAGGCGTAGATGAAAAAAAAATCATTTCATTTTCGGGGTTCTGAATATTTATTGACATGTGATCTATGCTGTATAAACCAAGGATTTGATTGAGTACCTTTCTCAAAATATAAGCATACTTATATGAAATGTGATGAGCTTCTTCATGAAGCATTGCTCTAACTCCTACCTTACAAGCTCTCGATGGCTTTTGGTTCAATATGCTTTACTGCCCTTTTGATAGAGTTAACTGATAATTTAATTAATTGTTTTGCTTCATTTTCTGGGATGGAAGTACCAATGATACTGTTATAAACATCAATCGAAAAATCAGTTAATTCTGACGATGGAATGATTAGACCGTGTTGACTAACAAG
Source organism: Piscirickettsia litoralis (assembly GCF_001720395.1). Lineage (NCBI taxonomy): Bacteria > Pseudomonadati > Pseudomonadota > Gammaproteobacteria > Thiotrichales > Piscirickettsiaceae > Piscirickettsia > Piscirickettsia litoralis. The sequence continues at coordinate 12,241 of NZ_MDTU01000011.1, read as the reverse complement.
GACTATGATTTCGTTTAATATTAATTTGAATAGATCTACATTTACTATTTGGTATTTTCCTTTAATTTCATCTAGCTGTTCTATGTATTTTATATTGAGAGGTCTTTCTAACCCTGAATTACCATATCCCTGAATTAGCCAATTAGAAGATATGTGTAAAACGTCGCAATAACGAATAATTAGTTCGGGGTGCAAACGTCTAGTACCTGCTTCGTGATGTACATATGTTGTGACATTTATTGAATTTTTTTCCGCAAATTCTTTTGCAGTTTTGTAACCTCTAGCTTTTCTAACTGTTTTTAGTCGGCGACCAACTTCTTTATCGATAATACCCATAATAAAAAATATGCCATAATAAAACCCGTATAGGATTATCATATATTAGTTCCCTGTTTTAACCAAACCAGTTTTTGATTAACATCTATGCGTATTCTTAATATAAATTTAATAGTTGTCAATACTTTTTAATACTTAAAGTAAACCATTGAAATTCAAAAAGTAATGTAGTAACTTAAAAATGCATTATGTATTTTATAATGTTTTTAGAAAATGTGTTTTTGGTGATTTTAAACATAGAAAGTCCTTATCCAAATAAAAATAAAGGGAGAGACCGTTGTGAATGGGGAAATTGAAGGCTTAATCACGCAAAAGTTCGAGGGTAATCTTATGCCTCATATCTGGTACAAAAACCTGAGAACAAGCGCTGGAATGGCCGACATTGTGGCTATCACGATTTTAGCGGATATCGTTTATTGGTACAGGCCACGTGCAATTCAAGAAGATGATGGCACAGTCACCTATCACAAGCGATTTAAAGGGTTATCTAAATGGTTTCGCCCTGGTTATTTCTCGACTAAATTTGGCTTAACGTCTCGCCAAGTCGATGATGCATTGAGACGACTCAAGAAGCAAGGAATCATTAAATATAAAAAAGAAAATGTCGCTACTGATGATGGCAGTACTTATTTTGGTGCAATGCGAGTAGAGCCGATTATTGATAAAGTTTTAGAGATTAGTTCGTTTGAATTATGCGCAAATCAACAGATATCCGTAGAAGAAAATACGGATATCCGTAAAAGTGCGCACGAATATCCGGAAATGCGCAAACGAAAAAACGTAAATGCGCAAACGGATATCCGCGACATAAAAGAGATTACAAAAGAGACTTCAAAAGAGATTAATAATATGCGCAAATCATGCGCAACAGATACTTTGCGCTTTGATGATTTTTGGTCTGAATACCCAATCAAGAAAGACAAGAGGCGAGCCAGAAATATTTGGGCTAAGAAAAAAATCGACGATATTGCTGACGATATTATTTCACATGTAAAACAAGCAAAACTTAATGACAAGGGGTGGCTTGATGGTTTTGCGCCTCACCCGAGCACGTATTTAAACGGCGAACGCTGGAACGATGAAATTATTTCAAGGGAGAAAGAAAATGCAAACAGCACCAGAAATTTGTCAACGGCTGACCTTTACGAACAAAACCTCTATGCCACTGCCGCAGCAGAGCCAGCAAAAGTCATCCCCAACGAAAAGAGCCGATCTGGTTTTTGCGAGGCTGACCAGTCTGTACTCGACGTTCAGCAAACAAGTGACGGTGGCTGGTGATCAGTCTGCAAGCGACTTAAAGACGAATGCTTTAAAAGCGGAGTGGGAAGAGGTTTTGACTGAGTTCACACGCAAAGAAGTGGAAATTGCACTAGGAAAATGCAAGAAACATTTTCACTGGCCGCCATCGATGAAGCAGTTTTATGAGCTATGCCAGGACTTACAGCCGGAGGATTTAGGGCTGCACCCTGAAAGTGTGGCATATCGCATCGCCTATGAGTTGATGATCATGCCTGAGAAAAGCAAGTTAAATGCATGGCCGAATCCCGTGCTGTATGCGACTGCAAAGCAAACACCCTGGGGTGGTACTGATGGAGCAAGCAGCTATCAATTATTTCTGGGGAGCTACAGGGCAAATATCAAGCGGCACCTATGGGGAGAAAAATTTGAGGCAGCACCCAACGTTTGCAAATCGCTGCCACACAAGGGGCCAAGAACAAGTAGGGTTGCTCTTTCTGAATTGGCAATGATGAGAGAAAAACTACGACTTCATTAAAAAAGAGGGAAAACAAAATGTCAGCAGCAGAAATCAAATCAACAGAGGGCTTAAGTAATCGTTGCAAACAAATTGTAAAGGCTATCGATAAATTTTTATCAGGCTATGAGTTGGCGACAAATAAAAATCTGCGCCAATTAGCAATTAATATCGAAGATCATCATGATTTAACCCGAGCTTTAGGTTTAGAGCGATGCACAGAGATTAGCCGTCATGGCGTTGTATTGTACGGAGTGAACTAATGCGACTAAATCCAATAAATGCTTCCATTTTAAAAGAAAGGCACGTGAGATTGCCAAAAGTCTTGAAAGCCTCAAACGGTCGTCCTTGCGTACGTTGCAAAAAACTGGATGGCACTACCGTCTATGCCCATTACACCGGGATAAGACAGCACAGCTTAGGGAAGGGAATGGCGGTTAAATGCCATGATTGCTGTGGTGCTGACTTGTGCAGTGAGTGTCACGCATACTTTGATCAATATCGAGGTTGTGATGGCAGCGAGCAAAGCAGAACCCGCTTGAGTGAGGAGTTTCTTTATTATTGCCAGCTTACCTTAATACGCAATTTTCAAGAGGGTGTTATTGGAGAATTACCCTTAACTAAAAAATATCACTAGATTTTTTACTTTGCTGACTGTACGCCAGAGGGAGATACGATGAAAGATTTTAATTTGCTAGATGATTTAGTCGTTTATCAACGCTTTAGAGAACCGAAAAAGCTAACTCCGTTAGAAGAGCAAAAAAATGAACGTTTACGATTTATGCGTAAATGTGGGCGTAAATTAATGCTGTGTGAAATCGCAGAAGAGTGGAAAGTATCGAGTGCTACAGCTCGGGATTTTTTAGAAGAGAACCAGTGCATTTATTCAAAAAGAGAACAGTTAGGCAGCGGTGTCAGGCGTAAGCATATTAAACCATCCAAGTATACGAATGAATTAATAAGTACGCCGATTATTGGCAAAATTACATTGCATTAGAGGTAAACATGGCTAGAGGAATAAATAAAGTAATCATTGTGGGTAATTTAGGGCGCGATCCTGAAATTCGCTACACCCAGTCAGGTGATGCGATTGCCAATATCACGGTTGCCACCTCCGAAAGTTGGAAAGATCGCAACACGGGGCAGCAACAAGAGAATACGGAGTGGCATCGCATTGTATTGTTTCGTCGTTTAGGTGAGCTTGCAGGTGAATATTTACGCAAAGGTTCACAGGTCTATTATCGAAGGCAAACTAAAAACACGAAAATGGCAAGATCAAAGCGGGCAAGAGCGCTACATCACCGAAATTGTTGCTGACAATATGCAGTTTTTGGGCGGCAAAAATCCAAGTCCAACGCAAAACCATTCACAACCAGTGCAGCAGCCAGGATTAAACCAATATGGCAAGGAATCAAGCGGACTATCACATCAGCCGCCACCGATAGGCTATCAAGGCGTTAAACCATTGCAGGGAGATAGTGATGTACAGTAACCGTAGAATTAGATCATCCGGTGCCATTAAAAATGCAGCTAGAGCGGCACAAATGGGGACCGGAAAATTACAATTTTCAGATAATTTTCTTGCTGAGCATAAAGAAGAAGCGAGGCGTCGAGGCTCTAAGTGCAGTTTAGAGGCATTATACCATTGTCAATGTAAATGCTTGGCAGATCGACAGAAACAAAAATGTTTAAGTGTGTGCGAATCATTAAATTAAGATCAAACGAGGATACTGCCATGCTCGATATGCATCATTATAGGCTAACGG
>NZ_MDTU01000011.1:0-3593 GCF_001720395.1 Piscirickettsia litoralis | reverse complement strand
AGAAAGTGGATATAACTAATGGAACTCTCAGCAGAACAAAAAGTAAAAAATAATATGCTCAACTTATCGTTTGATTTGAAAGTACAGTTTGATGCGCTTAAAGAGTTTTATCCCGATCACTGCCAAAAATTAGGTAAGGCTAATCGCTTACTGAATGCGGCTTTAGACATGGCTATTGAAGTTTTTTCTCAAAAAATTTGAAAAAACGCCAAGAAATTTCAAAAAAACACGAAAAAATGATTATTTTTGATGAAAAATGGGTAAATTATCGCCAAAAAAAGAGCGTTTTGTTGAAGAATATTTAATTGACCTTAATGCGACTCAAGCGGCTATTCGTGCAGGGTACAGCGAAAAGACAGCCAACAAGCAAGGTCCAAAATTGTTGGTAAATGTTGGTATTCAGGAAGAAATACAAAAACGGCAAGAAAAGCTCAAGATTAAAGCCGAGGAAAAGCAGCTTGATGTTATTCAAAGTTACGTCGAAATCGCAAGGACAAGCATCACAGATGTTCTTTCATGGAAGGACTCAAAAATAACCATCAAAGATTCTGACTGTATCCCTCCTGAGATAGCTCGCTGCATTTCTGAAATCACGGAAGAAAAATCAAAGTTTGGCTCTAAGCTCAAAATTAAAATGTATGACCGTAAAAGCTCACTGGACTCATTGGCAAGACACTTTGGCTTATTCAACCAAAAAACCGAAACCGAAATCACCCTCAACCCACAAACAGCGATGGAGAAGCTGACAGAGCAACTCTTTAAGGTAAAGGAAAATGACAAGCAAAATAGCGACGATAACTAAACCGCCTAATACAGGGCAAAGCTGGCTAGAGTATTTGAAATCATTATCACCGGATTTAAGAAGGCGATTTCTAGAGCCACTGACCGAGGCGCAAGCTGAGTTCTTTTTAAATAGCTGGGTTTTTAACGCCCGAGAAAAGCAGTTCGCCCCTGATGGTTTGTGGGATACCTGGTTTATTCTCGCTGGTCGCGGATTTGGCAAGACACGCTCCGGTTCCGAATGGGTGCTTGATGGCATTACCAATGATGAGGCTGAACGAATTGCGCTGGTAGGGTCCACTAGAGAAGATGTCAGGGCCACTATGATTGAAGGCGAGAGTGGCATTTTAGTTCGTGCCGAAGCTCGCAAGATTAAGTTCGATTATAATAAGAGTCGGCTTGAGATCAAGTTTCCCGATTACAATGCACTCTGTGCAGGCTTCTCTGCGGAAAAACCCGAGCGTTTGCGTGGTCCTCAGTTTCACTGGGCGTGGTGTGATGAATTAGCCGCTTGGGCGCGAGATAAAGACACCTGGGACATGCTGCACGGAAGCGTCGCTACCTCGGTAGGTATTTTGCACTTCCATGGTGCAAAATCGCCTCGCAAAACGCGACGACTATAATGCCTCGGCCGTCCCCGTCACGAGACGCTCCGTGCCTTAATTCGGCACACTCCGCATCTCGCTCTCAGATGACTCTACGGCTCGTATAGATTTTTAGACACTCGTTCCGCCGACTCCGGACCTAAAGGCCCTACGTCACTCCGCTCTGCTAAAAATCCGAGCCTACCTCGGAATACTCACCCCGCGCTTGGCGCTCCCTGGCTCGCATCGAATGTGTACCCGTTTGGGGGAGAATAACCGCGTTTTAGTGACGACGACACCGAAGCCTAGACCACTCATTAAGCAGCTTGTGAAAGACCCTAAAACGGTGATTAGTAAGGGTTCTACCTTTGAAAACTCGAATAATCTATCGTCTGCCTTTGCTGAGAAAATGCGTGAGAAATACGAGGGGACTCGTTTAGGTCGCCAAGAGTTAGAGGCAGAAATACTGGATGATAGCGCCGGAGCGTTGTGGACGTATGGGCTGATTGAAAATCAACGGACACATGAACGGCCTGAATATTTCCAACGTATCGTCGTTGCAATCGACCCCTCTGTCACGGCCACAGAAGAGAGTGACGAGTGCGGTTTGGTTGTGGCAGGGATAGACCGTGAGGGTAAAGGATATCTGCTTGAGGATGCGTCAGAGGTGATGTCACCGCTAGAGTGGTGCCAGAAGGCAGTGGACCTTTACAGGAAATGGAGTGCCGATCTTATTGTGGCTGAGGTGAACAATGGCGGCGACTTGGTGGAAAGCATGGTGCGCTCGATTGATAAGAATATTTCTTATAAGAAGGTGCATGCGACCAGAGGCAAGGTGATAAGGGCTGAGCCAATAGCGAATTTATACACACAGGGTAAGTGCTATCACCTGGGTTGTTTTCCTGTATTGGAAGATCAGATTTGTACCTGGACTCCTGACGACCCTGATTCGCCAGATCGATTAGATGCGTTGGTATGGGCCTTTACTGAGCTGATGATCGACAGTATGGACGTGCCAGACTTGGGTGGGATTAACTTTAAAGGCTTGGCTGAAAAAAGTTATAGGAAGAATCCGTTTGGGTTTTGAGTGGTTTTCAGTTGTATTACGGTTATAACAGTTCCTATTTTTAGATAGATTAGAGGGCTAATATGACTTGACCGGAACAAGTTACTTTGTAAGCGCCAAATTTAGTACAGCGTCTCTGCAGTACAACTCTCAATAGGGAATTCTCGGAAGCGTCGCTACCTCGGTAGGTATTTTGCACTTCCATGGTGCAAAATCGCCTCGCAAAACGCGACGACTATAATGCCTCGGCCGTCCCCGTCACGAGACGCTCCGTGCCTTAATTCGGCACACTCCGCATCTCGCTCTCAGATGACTCTACGGCTCGTATAGATTTTTAGACACTCGTTCCGCCGACTCCGGACCTAAAGGCCCTACGTCACTCCGCTCTGCTAAAAATCCGAGCCTACCTCGGAATACTCACCCCGCGCTTGGCGCTCCCTGGCTCGCATCGGATGCCACCAGTTAAAAAACCTCAATTAGCTTCTATCAAAAATCTAGATTCTGAAGTTCCACCACTTTTGCGATGGAACTCAGCACCAAACTTAGCGACGAAGAAAATTGCTCCAGATGTTCGCATGTTTGACACCTTGAGACACCCTATAAGTAGTCTTAATGCCAAAAACCCTGGAACTGTTATTTTTTCTAGAAATAGCAAGGATGAATGGAGTCGTATACCTTTAACTCCAAACTCAATACTGCAAAATATAGAGGTTAGGCCAAGTAAAGGGCTTATGAACTTAACTGGATCAATGAAATTTACTACTGGTGAGTTAAATCAAACACAAAAACGTGACTTGCAACGAGTAGTCACTAGCATAATAATGGCTTATAACTCTATTGCTAAAGAGAAAAAAGCTCCCTTAATAAGTATTCATGAAAACCATTTCATTGGAGATGGAGAAATTTACGAAAATCGAAATATCCCACGATTACCAAATGAGATGGACTACGATTATTACCACACCTTGGGTGTTAATTTTTCAGATAACGGCATCATGATGCCTCACTATCACTTAGAATTTGACAGACCTTTAAGTAAAAATAACGTCAGACCTATATTAGAGAGCTTGCAAAAGCTGGGTAAGGAAGCGCTGAAAAGTGATATTTTGGGAGTGAATGAGATTTCCACGATTCTTGAAAAATTACCCGATGGTGATCATGTG
>NZ_MDTU01000010.1:15241-20719 GCF_001720395.1 Piscirickettsia litoralis | reverse complement strand
AAAGGAGTTAAAGCCTGATGTTTTAGATAAGATGATATTGAAAGAATATAACAAGAAACTCAATTATCGCTCGCTTATGATTGCACGCACTGAGTCAAGCTTTGCTATCCATGCAGGCAGAGAAGCGATGTGGCAGGACATGGTGAATAAGCAAATTATCAGTCCTCAAAGCAAAAAGCAGTGGCTTACCTGCGATGACTCAAGGGTATCTAAGTTTATTTGCAAGCCGATGAACAAGCAAACTGTTTTAGTTGGCCAACCGTTTACTACAGGGGACGGTCGGGCGGTTTATCATCCGCCGCAGACGCATCCTAATTGTCGGTGTACGGTTGTTTTGAAGCCGAAAAATTAACAGATGCTTTTCTTTTTTATCTCATGCTTTTCAAAGGTTTTAACCCCACAACTACCATTTGCCTCAAACCATGTGCATTTATACCTGCCGTCTTCTTGTTTTTTGAGGAAAATCATTTTGCGGCCACTCGATCTAGAGATGACTTCATCACCAGAAATAAAATCTGCACTCATAACTAAAATCCAATAAACAATAAAGTCATTCGATGTTATTCAGTTTTTAAACTATTGCAACCGTAATTCAACTTGCTAAATTAGGTGAAAAGTAAATGTCTAAACACTTTCAATTCCTAGCCAAATCAAATAAACAAACCGATGTCATGGTCTATCACCCCATCATGCCAGGCGATGCCGTCGAGTTCGTTAACAAAATAAAAGCCATTCCAGAAGATCACACGGTCAATATTCGCATCAACTCACCAGGTGGCAGTGTTACCGAAGGTGCAGCAATGATTAATTGCATTAAAGAGTTGGGTGATCGTTGTATTGCGACCGTCGAGGGGTGGCTGCATCAATGGCAAGCTTAATTGCTGTGTCTGCAAGTAAAACTAAGATGGCCAAAAATGCCATGATGATGATCCATCACCCGATGAAAGCCATGCAAGGCAATGCCAAAGAAATGGTGCAAACCGCTAAAACGCTTCAAGGCATGAGCGAAATTATGATCGAAGGCTATAAAGCAAAAACTGGCCTTCCTACAGATGAAATCGACGCGATGCTAGATAAAGAGTTCTGGATGGACTCAAAAAAAGCGAAAGAACTTGGTTTCGCTGATGAGATTGTTGGCGATTCTAACATCCAAGCTTCAATAAACCCTGACGAGTTCGGATATAAAAATGTTCCACAAGCCCTACTTAACCCACCAAAAGAGGAAAATAAAACAATGCCGCAAGCTTCAATTGACAAGCTAACACAATTCAAAGTCTTTCTTGAAGAGGTAAAAGACAACCCAGAAATTAAAGCGATGTTTGAAACCAAACAAGATAATAAAAGCGATAGTGACGAAATTAACACATTTAAAGCCATGCTTGAGAGTCAAAATCAAACAATCAAACAGCTAGAAGAACGCGAAGAAAAGCGCGCTCTTGAAAAGTTTGAAGCGCTGGCCAGCGATTTACAAGCCAGTGGTCAGGAAATTGAAGCAAACTCACTTAAAGCCTTACACGATAGTCACCCTGACATCTACGCAAACATGGTACAAGCATTAGAACGAGCTTCAAACATTTCAAAAGCTCATGAGCAAGGACTTTTCCAAGCACAAGGCTTTTCTGGCGAGGCTAAGCTTGCAGGCAAAAAAGGGCAATTTCAGGCTAGAGTTAAGAGCATTACTAAAGATGGCATGGATGAAGATGAAGCCGTTATTGCGGCAATGTTGGCTGATGACAGTAGTTACGAAGATTTAATCTAAATTCCCTTTCACTCTCTTTTTTTTAATTTTCAAAAAATAATTTAGGAGTCTGTAATGTTTTTACAGGGCTACAGTATCGGCGTGCTTCCAGCCGCCAAAGATTTAAGCGCAAACCAAGGCGCAGCAGTTTCATATACAGGAACAGGGTTCGATTTAGCGCCTGTTGGTGGGCTGTGTGATGGTGTTCTACAAAATAAACCAGGGCAAGGCGCAGTGTGTGATGTGATGCAAACAGGTATTGCAAAAATGATTGCCAGCGCAGCAATTACCGCTGGAAACTATGTAAAAGTCTCAGCCAATGGTCAAATTGCCCAAGCCGGAGAAGGCGATACGGCAATTGGTAAGGCGATTGATTCAGCAGGCGCAACAGACGACATTATCGGCGTGATGCTTATTCCTAACGGCCACGCTATCCCAAAACCAGCATCATAATTTTTAATTTTGTAGGTCAATTCTGACCATTATTTAAGTTCAGTAAAAAAAGGTAAATACATGAAAACAGTTGCATCAGATCGACATTTTAATACCATTTTAACCTCTGCAAGCGTCTGTGCCATTAATCGAAATCAAAAATATGTGTACGGAAATGTTTCGCCCATTCTTCCCGTCAATAATTTGTCTGATAATTATGCAAGCTACGACTTAGATAGCTGGTATCGCTCCCAAATGCAAAAACGAGCGCCAGGCACTAGTGCGGCTCAAGCAGACTTTTCAGTTAATTTTGATAGTACCTATCAATGTGCTCAGTACGCTTTGCTTGTTCGCATTCCTGACGAAGTCCGTAGAAACGCCGACAGTATCTTTAAGATTGACAAGGATTATACAGACTTCTTAACGATGCAAATGATGCTGTTTAAAGAAAAAATGGCCGCTAATACTTATTTCAAGTCGGGCGTTTGGGGCACAGAATACAACGGCGTTGCAGAAAAACCAGGAGAAAATCAATTCATTCAATTTAACCTTGCAGATAGTAAGCCTATTGAGTTTTTTTCTCAAGTTCTCGACGATATGGAAGAAAAAACGGGGGGCTTTAGACCGAACTCTATCACCTTCCCTCGCCGTGTTTTTACAGCGATTAAGAATAACCCTGAAATTGCCGACCGCATTAAGTACGGTACAAGTACAAAGGCAGGCGCGGCTTATGTTACACCCGAAGCGATTGCGGCTTTACTTGAAGTTGATGAAGTTAAAGTGATGAGCGCAACTGAAAATATTAAAGCTGAAAGCGGTAACAAAAAAACCGATGCTGAGCTTAAATTTATTAATGACGATGCTGTGTTAATCCAGTATAAAGCAAATCCAGCAACTAATGTTGCAATGGCGACCGCATGCCGTACCTTCCAGTGGACAGGACTTGCTGGGGCTAAAAAAGGCCACCGCGTTCTAAAATACCGTGATGAAAACACCAAGCGCTCTGACATTATTGAAATTGAAAGCTGTTTTGTGAATGAGGTTACTTGCAAAGATATGGGAGTTTTACTCACTAACTGCCTTTCTAAAGCCGCATAGGAGTTACTATGCGCGATTACACAGAATTTAATGAGGCGCTAGAGTTTTGCGCCTCAACTGCTTTCGGCCTCCTTCTTGGAGGCAAACACTACAAAAAAGGCCAGAAAATAAAAAAAGAATTGCTGAGTCGAAGGCAACTCAGATGTTTATTTATGGCTGGCAAAATTGATTATCACAAAAAGAAGGGTAAAAAATGAGTTGGTCCTATGATGTTTCTCAACTACAAGCTTCCCCTCTTTTTCAAATTCGTTACTTGATTGGCGATACCAACGAAAAAGACCCGCTGCTTCAAGATGAAGAAATAAACTTTACTCTTGATCAATACAAAAACACTGACCAAGCGGCGGCGGCTTGTTGTGAGGGCATTGCAGCTCGATTCTCACGCGAAGCAGATCAAACGGCTGGGAAGGTAAGCCAAGACCTTTCACAAAAGTCTCACCAATATTTAAAGCTAGCCGAGACAATCAGAAGCCGTGCCAGCTCCAATCTTGGTGCTGGTGCTTTTTATGCGGGTGGAATTAATAAGGCCGACGATGTGAAGTATCGCTCTGACCCTACGATTAATCAACCTAGATTCATTCGAGGGATGTTTAATGACCGCCAAGCTGGATATTAAAATCAATGACAAATTGCTTAAAGATTTAGAGAAAACTTTGAAAGGAGCAATAAACACACGGGCTTTAAAAGTTGGCTTTTTTGGCGGTGAGAAAAACGACGATAAAGAAAACAGCCCAACCATTGCGGCTATTGCAAGAGCCAATGAATTCGGTGTACCTGAACGCAATATTCCGGCGCGTCCTTTTATGCAGCAAACCCTTGAAGCTCACGGCTTTTATAAGAGGTCACTTGCCATTCGTTTAGGGCGAGTGATTCGCGGCACACGAAGCTTTGACGGCCAACTAATCGCTATCGGTGAAAAGATGGCCAGCGATATAAAAACCACGATAACCAACGGAAATTTTGCAACCAATGCACCAAGCACGATTGCTAAAAAAGGCTCAGATAAACCGCTTATTGATTTTGGCAATATGAGAGCTAATGTCTCGTATGAAATTGAATTATAAATCTAACGCCTTAGAATATATCTCCTCTCTTTCTTCTGTTGTTTTTTTTAAGAATAAAGTTGAATCCAGGCGATCATAACTAGTTAAATCAATTCGTTGATCGTTTATCGCTCCTTGTTCACTATGCAAAAAAGAAATAAAGGAATGTTTGTGATAGCCCGTTTTTCTTATACATTCTTTTATAGCCTCATCTGTGTATTCCACCCTTTCCAAAGCCTCTAAAGCACTGAGCTCTTCATCAAAATTATGCTTCCGATGAAAAGGGTTATACCAACCTGGTTTATTTTCTTGAAGCCAAGTTTTTGCTTGTTGAATTGCGTTGGATATTTTGTCTCTGTTCTCTAGCATTACTATGCTCCTCTAATCAGCTTACTTTCCAGGCTAATTAGCTAACCTTAAGCCAAAATGATGTTGTTGTTCATTAAAATTAAAGAGCATGTAAAATTGATTTACTTACCTAAACAACTAATAACAATCACACGCTACAAACCTGGGCAAGACGTTAACGACGAAGGCAAAGTGATCAACGTCGTAGATAAAACCTTCGACACGGAAGCCGTTGTTTTACCCTACTCCGACCACTTAAAACACGACCCCACCTCATTTAATCGCAAGACTGGAATAGAACTATTTTCAGAAGTGCCTATTTATGGGGCTGACATCCGCACAAACCGACCGCCTGATCGAGTTCTTTTTGAAGGTGGGGAGTTTGATGTGGTTAAAGTAAAACCTTATGACACGCATTATGAAGTGATTTGTATAGAAGTCGATGAATATCCAACCCCTACAAAAAGCATTAATCAGTGTGCTGAAAGAGAACACGAATGAAAAAGTTCTCACCGGCTATCAAGATAACCTCCGATGCGAGCCAGGGAGCGCCAAGCGCGGGGTGAGTATTCCGAGGTAGGCTCGGATTTTTAGCAGAGCGGAGTGACGTAGGGCCTTTAGGTCCGGAGTCGGCGGAACGAGTGTCTAAAAATCTATACGAGCCGTAGAGTCATCTGAGAGCGAGATGCGGAGTGTGCCGAATTAAGGCACGGAGCGTCTCGTGACGGGGACGGCCGAGGCATTATAGTCGTCGCGTTTTGCGAGGCGATTTTGCACCATGGAAGTGCAAAATACCTACCGAGGTAGCGACGCTTCCGA
>NZ_MDTU01000010.1:0-11989 GCF_001720395.1 Piscirickettsia litoralis | reverse complement strand
GGCATTTTCTCAATACGCTTGGAGACAATGGAGGAGTTAGCCTTTTAACATCGTTGTTTAAAGGCTTAGATATTGCATTACAAACACTTTCAAAAACGATCAAGATCGATGCAAAATTATTAAGACAGCTCAACGATGAAGCTCCAGCGTTAACAACGCTCGCCAAAGGGATAACAGCATTATATATTGCAACCAAAGCGTTTAACCTTTTAAAACGTAGCCCCCTCTTTCTGTTACTCACTACCATTCAGATGATTGCTTTTGCGATTGATGATATTGAGGGTCATCTTAACGGCAAAAAGTCGGTCACTGGCTCATTGATTAAATGGTTTGGGGACTTATCAGAACTTAAAAAAGTTGCTTTAGGATTAGCAGGAATAGCGGCGTCTTTAGGTGCTGTTTATCTTACTTATAAAAAAGTAAGTAAGCTTAGTGGTGCTTTTAAAGGCTGGGCTAGTAATAAGTTTGGAAAAGGCAAAGCTGGTGGCCTTGAAAACATGGCAACTCGCCTTGTGAACATTGAGGCTGGCGTGGTTAATGTTTTTTCTAAAAATGGAAAAGGTGCTTTAGGCGATGGAGCAAGCATTGACAGAGGGGAAAGAAAAGGCGGCACAGTCGAGCGAAGAACTAACCCTCGCAGCCCGATAAAAGAAGGTGCACCAAAAAGTAAATTTGGTAATTTTAAAAGTGTCACTAATCTTTTTAAAAGCCTTTCTAAAGGTGTTGAGCTTGGCTTAGCTAGATTTCCTTTGTTCGCTCTCCCTACCGCAGGCGCAGCAATGGAGGTATCTACTGCAAGCCCAACGCCTGAAAATGTTCAATTATTTGGAGCAGGGCCACAGAGTCAAAAAATATACGATATTACAACCCCACAGCAAAGATTAAAGAAATTGCATGAGGCAGCATTAAGTCATGTTGCACACCTTCAACAAAACGCTGTTTCATTAAGTACGCCTCGTTTATTACAACAAACCACATCAAACAATACACACACCGCTCAAGCCATTAGCTTGGCACCGCAAAATACGTTTAATTTTAGCTTCAATGTCGCCGCAGGAACGACACAAGAGCAATCAAGGTCAATGGCTGAAATAATAGAGGACACTGTGAATAAAATGCAACATAAGCAATATACTCAGGCGCTCTCGACTTTTACGAATAAGGAGTAACAATGGGGGCGACATTACTTTTAGATAAGAAATCAATTTACATTGATTTTCTAGACTCCAAGCAGAAAAAATACCGAAATAAGGTGACAAAATTTCCTGTTGAGGACGGTTCGCCGATCACCGATGATATTATCAATGAAAACCCAGTGATTAATATCAAAGGGATTGTATCAGCCTCTCCAATCACCTTTTTATCTAGTTTAGCACCTTATTCAATCGACATTACCAGCAGCCTTAAGAAAGGTGAAGTTGTCACACATAAATACACATCGCCACAAGATGCTGAAAAAATACTCGTCGATTTTTGGGAAAGCCGAAAAACAGTCACTCTTGCAATCGATAATGAGCAAAAAGTACATAATGCAGCCATTGCAGACTTAGAGATTAAAAGCGACTCAGATACAGGTGACAGTTTATTTGTTGAGTTAAAACTTGAGATCATTAAAAAGGTTGTTAGTAAGACCACAACGGTTCCCGATAATATCGCCGACCAAAAGACTCAGGATGATAATTCAAAAAAAGCAGACTTAGGTCATGTAGCTGCGAAGCCTGTTGAAAAAGGAACATTTGAATATCAACTCGGCACAAAAGCAATAAGTTTTACTAAAGGTCTATTTTAAATGATAGAAATACCTCTAAACAGCAAATTACCAAACTACACACAAATAACCTCCCTTGAAGGCACCGCTTATCAGCTAGATGTGCGCTGGAATACACGTGACGAAACCTGGCGCATTTCTATCGCTGACACGGACGGAAACGCTATTTTAAGCGGCTTAAAATTATTACCCTACTCCCCACTTGTCCAAAGATACAAAATCGAAGGATTTATCGAAGGGGAGCTTATGGGTATTAACACTACAAATGAATTTGAACCACCCAATAGAAAAAATTTAGGCAGTGATTTTAAGCTGTTTTATTTATCCAAAGATGAGATCAATCAGTAAGGCACGATCATTCCAATCGTTCGCCGATGCTTGGTTATTTCTACGAAACAGCCTTGAGTTAGAAGCTTTGTCACCTCTTTTAAATTTTGCTGTAAATCTGATGCTGAAACTCTAACAACGCTTTCATCATTCTGATTAGTATATCTAGCAAATTTATCGCTGCTTTCCTTATTAAACATTATCTAAAACACCCCTGATTTAATATTACCTTAATAAAGCAAGTAAGCTATCACATTTCATCAATAAATATACAGAACATGTCACAGTAATTTTAAATGCAACAATTTAACCGCAAATGGTCCCTAAAAATCGGCGAAGCTGGTAAAACGGGCATAGAAATCACCGAACTGAATATCAAGTTTGATATTACTAAAACCGATGAAAGCTCAGATCAAAACAAAGCAAGCATTACCGTCTACAACTTAAACGACTCAGACATTAGCAGGCTAAAAAAAGGCTTAGCCTTGATATTGTCTGTTGCTTACGATGATCAACCGCTAGTCACATTATTTGCCGGACAAGTCAGTGGCTTTGATACACACAGAGAACAAGCCAGTCGTGCAACGCTGATTCAATGCAGTGATGGCTACATGCCACTCAAAGAAACCTTTTCATTTTCAACCTTTCCATCGGGCACAAATGCGCTGCAAATTGTTCAGAGCCTAATTAAAGATTTAACCGCAGACGGTAGTATTTCTAAAAGCGAAATTACAGACCAAGACACGTTAACCCGTCACATTTTCTCTAACGGTTATTATGTGGCTGGTTTAACCCGTGATGCGCTTCAAACGCTACTCGGCTCGCTTTTTATGAAATTCTCCATTCAAGGTGGTGTGATTTATATCAGCTCGGCACTGAGGACCAACACACAAAAGCAGGCGCTTTTACTCACCCCTGACACCGGCTTAATTGATTCACCTCGGATTACCGCATTTAATCCGAATGGTTTAGAGCGTGAGAATATCCCCAACAACGGCCTGCAAATTACAAGTTTGGTCAATCCGCGCATTGTGCCTCATTCGATTGTCAAAGTTGAAACGCAGTATATCAACTCTTTTTATCGAGTCAGCAAAATCAACCATCGAGGGGAAACCCTTGGCAAAAACTGGAAAACATTAGCAACATTAGAGGCAATCAACAATGAACACGCTTGAACAAGTCTTGCATGCGGCTTTAGAGTCACGCCTTTGTGATGTGCATACCTCTATCCCTGGCCGTATTGCCTCATACGATGCGAAAACACAAAAGGCGAACATTCAACCCGTGATTAAGAAAAAACTCCGTGACGGTCGTTCTTTTTCGATGCCAGTAATAACCGATATTCCTGTGATGTTTCCAAGTGCCGGAGGTGGCCTGTTATCTTTCCCTGCGAAACAGGGCGACACCGGACTTCTATTTTTTTGCGAACGATCTATCGATCAGTGGATGACAGGTAACAATGACGAAGCGGAGCCGTTAGGGAACCATAAGCACAATTATACTGATGCAGTATTTATCCCAGGTCTATACCCATACAGCCGCACGCTTAACGCTGATCCAGTAAATACCGAACTTAAATTCTCTGACAATCAAATTATTTTAAAGCCAGATGGCAGCATCGTGATTAATGCACCCAAGCAAATCACAATCAATACAATCAACGCGAATATTAACGCAAGCCAACAACTCACGGTGACAGCACCGCTCAGTCAATTTAAAGGCAACGTAGCAATTACGGGTGATTTAACCACCCCAGCATTAACCGCAAGCGCAGACTCGAAAGCCTCTAACTTTGCAGGCGATGTTCACAGCACAGGAAATATTAACAGTGATAAAACCATCACCGGTGCAACGGATGTTATTGCAGGTGGTATTAGCGGTAAATCTCACAAGCACGGAGGGGTTAAGTCAGGCGATGGAGAAACAAGCCCTCCAAGCTAACTACAATATATATCTCCATCTATACTAGCAAGCACATATGAAGGCGTACCACTTCTTTCACTTCCATTCATTGGTTTAACTACAAATTTATCACAGCGATTAAATTGAGATTGACTAATATTAACACCCACATACCAGTTAGTTGGGCCGTGTATAGTCTCTAAATCAAAAATGATTTTATCAACCCCAAGTGGTACATCAAGCGCGTAAGGCAGTCTAGATTGCTCAGAAAGGTTTACCTTTTTTACCATTAAATTGCCTATATATCCACGAGCCACAATGTAAAGCATATTTTCTGGGTCAAAACCAAGATTCTTCTGCCCTTTTAAAGTGCAAGCACTTTCCCAAGTTGACCCAATGCTTGCAGGCTCGCAGTAAACTTTGAATGTCTTGCTGAAACTTGAACAACTCAATAACAGCCCTGTAACAACTAAAAGCAATTTTTTCATAGAACAAACATGCCATTTCTTTACAAAAAAACCATTATTTCACTAATTCTAGTTTCTATTGCAATAAACTCAAAATTTGTTTTTGCACTAGAAAGTAATTTAAATCCATACAAACAAAACTCAAAAATACCAGAAACATCAAAACAGCGCCTCATTGTCGCAAAATACATTTGCAAAAAATCGCATAAGCTAGGTTTGCCTTGTAAAACAAATGAATTGGCAGACTGAAATAAATTAACCAAACTGCAGCTGATATTCTTTTCCTCTACTGTTCAGTGATTGCTGAGCTGCTTCGGAAAACACTAACGGGTTTCTTGATGCATATGGACCAATTGTTTCATCCATAGCCAGGCGTCTATTTCCTGAGGGAATAGAGTTTAATAACTGTTGTGCTTTATCTGTATAGACTGAAGAAATACTATCTCCCATTTCAAGAATTTCGCCAATTAAAAACTTGATATGATCAAATACAGCAGGATCATTTCTACTCCCAGTTTTCATCCTATTTTTTATTTCCATTCGTGTTGTTACTCCTAAAGCTTGAAGGGCTTTACCTATATCACCTTTATTCAACATTTTATTGGCAAATTGAAGGAACATAACCTTTCTTTCCTGTTCACTGATTTGATCAAAATTTCTTGGCATAATCAAAAACCTACTACTCAACATTAAAAACAATATTCTTTTTTGTTTTAGTGTGTAAAACAACCTAAAACTATTTTAGTTATGTATATGGACAAACAATGACCGACTTTTTACTTAACGATGATCATGATATTGATTTTAGCTCTCTATCGCTGCATTTAACTGACAGCCTAGCCCAACGCCTCAGCATTAAATTAAACACGTTTCAGGGCGAATGGTTTTTAGATGACACCGCAGGCATTCCCTACTTTCAAAATATCCTCGGTAATAAAGTTACCGCTGATGTTATCGATTCAATATTCAAAAAGGCCATTTTAGAAGAGAGTGAGGTGAGCACAATTTTAGAGTTCACATCATCCATTGATAATGCAAAGCGAAAATACACTTACACCGCTCGCATTCTTGCAAGTGATAATACGGAGGTAACAGTGAGTGGCTAATAGCAGCTATTTAACTGACACGGGCCTGACACTGCCGACACAAGACGATCTAGTTTCTAGCATGGTAACAGACGCACAATCTTTGTGGGGTTCAGGAGTCCAAGCAGAAACCTATACAGTGCTAGGTCAGCTTTTTAACATTGTTTCAGCACAGCTCTACCAAATTTATCAGCTCGGCGCTGCAACTTACGATGCTCAAAACCGCTACAGCGCACAGGGTAAAAACCTCACTGATTGCTGTGCACGTGTCGGCATTCAACAGCTCGGCGCGAGTAAATCCTCGGCTAAATGTATTTTAACGGGCAATACAGGGATTAGTATTCCCAAAGGCTCACAGGTTGCGGTAGAAAATACGTCAAAGGTTTTTGAGTTAATTAACGACCAAACGGTAGGCTATGGCAATGCGACTTTTTTAGAAGTACTTATCGCCACACACATTCCAGGTAATAATTACTATCTCAATATTGATCAGGTCGAATACAGCTACATTGCAAAAGATGACGATACAGTAGACGATATTGCAGGAAAACTTGCAGCACAAATAAATACCACCTCTGATAAGCTCATGGCTTTCTTTAAAGGCTCAGGGGTTTTTACTGTAGAAGCCTCAAGTACACTTGCCACTTTTTCAACACAACCCAGCGCCGGAGTCAGCATTACTAAATGCGGCATTATCTCCTCGCTCGAAGCAATCGACTACGGAGTCGTTAGCGCACCAGAAAATAGCCTAACTGAAATTAAGACCCCAGTTTACGGCTGGGATAGTTGCACGAATCCAAACAGTGCAATACTCGGTCGCGATAAAGAGTCTGACACCGAACTATTACTACGTACAAACAGCAGTCTTAAAATTTTAGGCTCACGGAGTACCGATGCAATATCGGCGAAGCTAAGGCAGTTAGAGGGCGTGTCAAATGCATACGTCTTTCAAAACACCAGCAATACAACCGATGCAAATAATTTACCGCCTAAATCAATCAGCGCAATCGTTTTAGGTGGCAACGAACAAGAAATCGCTCAACAGCTTTGGGATGCAAAATCAGGTGGCATATCAACTTACGGCAAAATAGCAAACGAAGTCACAGACTCAAACGGTGATACTCAAATTTGCAACTTCTCACGACCAACTGAAATACCGATTTACATTGATATTGTTTTCGCCAAAGAAGACAAAGAGGCCATGCCTGCCGATATTAATCTCGCCATTCTTAACGCGGCTCTAGCTTACGGCAATACGTTAACTGTTAATGTTGATGTTATTCCTCAGCGTTTCGTCGCAGCCATTTATAAAGCAATTCCCGAAGGCATTGAATATATCGATCTCACTATGAAAACCGATATTGAGCAACCTTGGAGCAAAAAGAAAATACCGATTGACCGCGTTTCGATTGCAGTCTTTAAATCAGCCAACATTACAGTGAAAGAAGATGACGACGATCACCCAAATTGATCATAACGCCCTTGCATTAAGCCGCACCCTCGAACAATTCAAAGGCAAAGACAACTATACAAAACTGGTGCAAGTCCTCACCAATGCCTTACAGAGTTCAGAACAAACCTTCATCGACCTTTTAACCAAGCGCTACATTGATAACGCCACAGGCAAGCAGCTTGACGATGTCGGCTATGATGTGGGTTGCCAACGCAACGGCTTAAAAGATGACAATTACCGCCGTGCAATTTATTTGCAGATTGCAATTAACACAAGTCAGGGCCGCGAGCGTGACATTTCGTTTGTGGCAAAGCAAATCACCGCATCAAGTGTTATCCAATTTCGAGAAAACAACCACGGACCAGCCCAGGTGCAAGTCTTTTTCGACGGCGAAAACGCAACGCCTAGCAATATGCAACTTGTCGCCCAGGTCATCGGGGGCGGTATTCAATATTATGGGCTCACCACTCAAGGCGGCAGTCCTTTCGGTTTTGATGATATTTCAAGCGGCTTTGATGAGGGCCGTGTTACCGCAGAATTTTTATTAAATTAGGAACAATAAATGAGTTTAGAACGTCCAACCACCTACCCAGATTTTGCTATGAAAGATTGCACTGACCCGATTAGCGGCCAGCCCAACGTTGAAGAAATTCCACAAAAACTGATTGATTACGGTTATGCATTCAGAGATAAGCCAGAGTTTAATAAATTCAATTATATTTTTAGAAGTGTGGCGCAGTGGATTCGTTACGTTGATGAAGTCACGCAATCATTTGGTTATTTGCCGTTTAACTTCGGCAAAGACGCAACAACCACAACAGGCCTCATTTTTGGTTATCTGCAAGGCTCAGTGACACAGAACAATGAATCAATCACAGTACCAGCCGGAACCGTTACGCTCACAGCAAACAAAACAAATATCGTCTATGTTGATTTAACTGATACCAAAGTAAAAGTATCAACCTCTGCATTACCCGATGATGCAAACGATGTTGAGCTCTATGACATTACTACAGACGCAAGCCAAATCACTAACATTGTTGATAAGCGCACATGGATAAACGAAACAGCCTCGCATCAAATTAATTGGGGGAACTCCTCAGTTGCGGTTAAAAGTCAAAACGGCGAGGTTGATGTTAATGTCGCTGGCTCAACGGTATTTAAAGCAACAAACTCTCAAGTAATCTCTAACAACCCGTTTAAAGTGCAATCGGGTTTAGTTTTTGCTGATAACACCACACAAAACACAGCCGCTTATAATTTACCGAACTACGACGGAACAGCACGCGCACTTTCACCGGATGACGATCTAAACAACTTATTCAAAACGGGCATCTATTGCGGCGTTCCTAAAAACAACCCCGTCAACGATCAAGACCCAGGCGGCGAGTGGTTTAATTTTCTTGTGATGGGAAATGGTAAAGACTCTGCTTCTCAATTTGCAATTCCTTGGTCAAACTTATCTCGTGGCGTTTCTGTTAGAACCACACAAAGCGGAGCAAGTGGCTGGTCAGAATGGGAACAACTCAATACACAAGATAAGATTTATAGCGCCGGAAAGTCACAAGTCAGCTTTGATAGTAATAACGCAATTTGTTTTTATTATGAGAACAAGAAAGTCGCATCGATTAATAACAACGGCCTAACATTTAGCGATGGCAGCACTCAAAAAGTAGCATCGCCTGCGGTCGCCAAAGATTATAACGGAGTTACTTGTGGTATTTATGTTGATAGTCTTGGCGATTGGAACTTAGTAAATCAAACAGGTTTCTTTGTCTGTACAAACACCTCGATGAAAAACGGCCCAACGCTAACATCAACTAAAGGCCATTGGTGGACGTGTCACGTTGTGCGCGTGCCTAATTCGTCAGATTTAACCCAAACAATTACCAGCCTAGCAACAGACGACACAGCACCGACTTTTGTACGGCAATACACAGCAGGTTGCGGCTGGACTTCTTGGCAGCGTATTGACTACTCACTAGTCGCTAATGATGCACGCACAATCAACATTGCAAACGGTGATGCAAACAACTTTAAGGATAAAGCAGCCCATTACTCAGGCACAAGTAACGGCTGGAAAAACGCCCCTGCAAATTTAGGCATCTTGTCAGTTTATCCGTACAGCGACAATCAAGGCTGCTATCAAGAATTTGTCGGCTTTGAAGATGGCAGCTACTCAAGTCATAACAAATACTGCCGGATGCTCTCACGCGATGGCAAAACCTGGTCTGATTGGGTTTTAATCACGCCGCAACTTGTCACTAAAGAACAATACTGCAACAACATATACAACTGGAATGGCGCAACTAAAACTCAATTCATACGCTCATACAGCGCACAAAATCAGCCAATTGGAGGAAACGCATTCTTTACAGGTATTAACCTTTTCCTTGATGATAAACAACACAAGGTCACAGGCCAGCTTGCAATCAGAGATAACGGGGAAACTTTTACACGCGCTCAAGTTATTTCTAGCTCAGACAACCCAGCAGATAAACCCTACAAGCCGTGGATACGCAACGATAACTCACCTACAGGAATTAAAAGCGATACTTTAAACCGCACACAAAACTCTGACGGCTCTTTGCAAGTTGATGTCAAAAAAGCATCTCAATCTGATGTTGAATCAGGCACAGACACCAATTCGTTTATTACTCCCGAAGTGCTACATGATTTTTTAAATCAAGCTAAGTTTAGTGATAAACGTAACGGCTACCTTCGTCTACCTGATTGGCTTGGTGGCTTTTTAGTGCAATGGGGACTACTCGACATACCTAAAGAAGGTTCAACAGAAACATTCCCCATAGAGTTTTCTTCTGTATACAGCGTAACAGCTACAAAAATCAGCACGCCAAATCCTAACGCTGGGCGTTTTAACACTTCAATATACAACATTAGCAAAACACAGTTTACAGTGGCCTTTGATGTCGGAGGTGTGGGAGGCACAGCTTTCGACGATCTCACAGGGGTTTATGGGGTGAGCTGGCTAGCAATTGGCAAGTAGCCCCTCCCGTGTGGGCCTTTATCATAAAATAGCGTCTAAGGCTTCTTGTATCTGTTCTTTTTGCTTTCTAGTGAGCTTCTTTGACTTCACAACAAAACCGTTATCTGTATACCTTAAATCGGCCTTTTCAGACTTAAAAACATAGCGCTCAACCTTCTTTTTAGGTTGCTTCTCAGGAGGGTTAACCTTACGGTCTACGCGGGCTAAGAAGTCTTTCCAACTTAAGCCAGAATCAAGTGACCCAACTTGGGTCACTCCTAATTTTGGAGCTAATTTAGTGAATGCTTCTATATACTCAACATGTTGTGATTTGTCTTTAGCTACGCGTTTCCCTATATCCTCAAATTGCCCTGCACTTAATTCGCTCATTGGCAAAACATCACAAAGTTCTTGTGGTATTTTAGATACATTAAATAGCCTTATTGCTTGAGTCTTACTAACGTTATAATCATTAGCAAATGAACGGATACTTTTAATATTAAACATTTCCATGTACTCGATATAAGCAAGAGCTTTATCATAGTCAGTTAAGTCCGTTCTTTGTTCATTTTCTGCGATAATCAGCTTTGCCGCTTCTTCATCGCTACACTCAATTATACGAACAAGTAAAGGTTCTTTATTTGATTTTGCAGCTTCATAACGACATTCACCAGAAATAATCTCATACGCACCATCAGACGCTTCACGAACAATACAAGCATTAATCTGTTGCTTGTTAAGCATGCTACTTGCTAAGCTCTTAATGTTTTCAATGTCCTTAGACTTTCGGTCTATCTTGATATCAGCAACTCGGCACCTATTAACATCTACCCACTTATCACCACCTTCAAATTTTTCTTTTAGGTGTTCGCTCCCTTTGAAATCGTAGATAAATTCACTCTTATTGACTTTACGCTGATTTTTTTGTTTTGACCGCTTTTTTAGCTCTAATGCCATGACGCACTGCCTTTTTACCAGTTAATTTTAATATCTCTTTGACTAAGCTTTCCATTTCAGCTTTTGCTTTTTTATCTTTTAACTCCACGACACCAAAGCCTTCAGACATGGCTTCTACATAAGCATCACGGTTATGTGCGACTGTTTTAAGTAAATTAAAATCATCTGCTTCATTCAATGCTGATTGGGTTTCTTTTAGCTTTTTACTGCGAGGGTTTGGAGCCGCCATATTAATCATCCACCCCACTTTCATCTTGTCATTACCTGCATCTTGAGCATTTTCTATAAGTTCTTGCATAGATTCTAATACATCAATATCAAGCTGGCTTGGTTTAAATGGAACAATGGTTAAATCAGAAACAGTTAAAGCCGCTCGCATTTCCACAGAGTCATGCCCTGCCGTGTCTACAACCACAAAATCATATTTTTTTATTAATTGCCTCAGAGCAGGAATAACTTTTCCTGTTTTTTGAACTATATCTACACTAGGCACCTTGCCATTATCTTGCCTCTCATCCGCCCAGCTAGAAGAAGAAAATTGCGGATCACAATCAGCAACAACAACTGAAAATCCAGCATGAACAAGCGCTGTTGCCAAATTACAAGCTATTGTGCTCTTTCCAACCCCACCTTTAGAGTTTGCTATTTGAACAATTGGCATTTATTTCCCCAACAATCAAAATTTCTACTAATAGTATCAGACATTTTTAACAAAAAAATTAACGCAGGTTAAAATATTTTCTCAATCAAGACAACAAAAAGGGGCCGAAGCCCCTAAATCACACAGCCACCTTAATTGGTTTAGGCCGTTTATTTTTAATATCGTCTCGATGAATTTGCACCTCTTGCGGTGCGTCGATGCCGATTCTTACTTGATTGCCCAATACTGACAAAACCTTAACCGTGATGTCCTTACCGATGAAAATTGCTTGATCTTCTTTGCGCGTCAAAACTAACATATCTATCTCCTCATACATAACAATCACCTCAATTAACCGGCCAAGCAAGACAGGTAGTATCAATTTGCGTGCTTAACCTTCAAGG
>NZ_MDTU01000009.1:17272-24090 GCF_001720395.1 Piscirickettsia litoralis | reverse complement strand
ATTGTCCCGTTCTTCTGTTCTATTTTTATTGTTCCGTTTGTTGCGGAGTTATCACTGCCGCGCTATGTCAGATTATCATAATTTAAAAGGGTTTGGACCTTATTTTTGTGGGAAGCGCTAAAAAAATATTGCCTGACATAGCGCGGCAGTGAATCAAAAAATTTGACCCTTTTTTAGAGGCAAGGTATTCTGGGCGGACTAACTCTTTTTTTCATTTTCGAGTTCGGCAAAATGGACGTTCTACCTACAACGTAAAAAAGGTCGAGAACTGGAACGTAACACCAGATGTTTAGTGAAACCGGAACACGTTACACATACCGGATGTTTAGTGAGGAAACACGTGAAAACCAGACTAATACACTCTATGTATTTGCTGTCCCAAAGTATAAATTGGGCGTGATTTTGTGAAGCAGTCCGACAAAAACAACGAGAGGTTGGAACAGGGCGAGTCGGGAAATTAAGCCACCCGCAGCAATCATTAGATTGTCGTGAAATCTTACGAGAGTTTACTGGAAGTCGCTCACCAGGCACGATAACCCAAGGCAGATAAAGCGTGTGTTATAATGTATCCAATTGTTTTACTTTAGGTCGTCAAGTATGTGCGTAAATAAATATGATACTGACTTCTGTGCATGGGCGTCTGAAAATGCTGAACTGCTCAGACAAAAGAAGGGCACTTATTATGAATTTTGACTCCTTAGATCGTTTAAAGTTAAAACTAGACTCGTTTCGGCCACTTCCTCCTGAAGTAGTCAGCAACCTTCATGAAGACCTCATTTTGCGTTGGACGTATAACTCTAATGCTATTGAAGGTAACACGTTAACTTTACTGGAAACGAAAGTCGTTCTTGAAGGAATCACCATCGGAGGTAAAACACTACGAGAACATTTTGAAGCCATTAATCATAAAGAAGCAATTCTGTTTATTGAAGAGCTAGTGCAAAAAAATACAGACCTCAATTTACATGACTTAAAAGCAGTACACCAATTGATTTTAAAGGGCATTGACGATAAAAATGCAGGCCGCTATCGAACTGCCAATGTTATTATTTCCGGTGCAAGCCACACTCCTCCAGAGCATTATCAATTAGACGAAAAAATGGAGCAATTTATTGATTGGTATAAAACAGAAGGACAAAATCTGCACCCAGTGGAGCGAGCTGCACGAGTCCATATCGATTTTGTAGGGATTCATCCTTTCATTGATGGTAATGGCCGTACTTCTCGCTTGTTGACGAACTTTGAGTTGATGAAAGATGGGTATCCAGCGATCGTTATTCCTGTAGAAAAGCGTATTGAATACTATACAGCGCTTGATTTAGCGTGCGGACAAAGCAATTACGACTCCTTTATCAGCTTTATCGCTGTGTGTGTAGAAGATAGTTTTAAAAATTATTTCTATGCTTTGGGAGTAAGTTAGAGCGACTTATTGCAATCGACCTTAAAGCGCGTTATAAAAGGCGACTTGGCGCTTAGGAATTACAAACTCGGGAAATTACAGATTAGAGGGTGTATTTCCCTGACCGCTTACAAAACTAATTTTCTAGAACACGGGATATATTACAAGTAGTCTGCATAGCTTTATCAGCAGAAGCCATTTGGCTAAAAAATAGAAATAGTTTTTGACTAGTAGTTATGTTCATTTTTTCTTTATTTCTTATATAGCCCATCCCCATTCCTGCTTCGAAAATAGAGTTTGATGAAACTCTCATTACGTGACGGGAAAATTTTCCAAAGGTTGTGTAAGCATCCTCAAGATTAGATTCAGATAACAAACTCTTTTCATGTGTAGCAAGTTGTTCTCTGACCCATTGAGAAGAAAAAGTATCGTTTAACAACATAAGTGTATTAAAAGATAAGTTCATAACCTTCTTTTGATAAGAAGGGTAATACTTGCATAGATCAACTTCTCTAGTTTGCCCAAGAAAGCGTCGATTAAGTAAGCTCCAAGTACTTTCTATTTCGTCTTTTATAGTCTGTAAGCGCTGATAGTTGCCTTCAAATCTTTTAGGGTTATCCAGTACTCCTTCAACGTATTCTGCTTCGTTGAGTCCGAGTCTTTCTAAACGCCGATAGTTTTCATCGAATTGTTTAGGGTTCTTGAGTATTTCTTTGACGTATTCTCGTTTGTTGAGTCCGAGTCTTTCTAAACACCGATAGTTTTCATCGAATTGTTTAAGGTTCTTGAGTAGTTTTTTGACACATTCTCCTTGGCAAAGTCGGAGTTTTTCTAAACGCCGATAGTTTTCATCGAATTGTTTAGGGTTATCGAGTACTTTTTTAACGTATTCTGGTTCGTTGAGTCCGAGTCTTTCTAAACGCCGATAGTTTTCATCGAATTGTTTAGGGTTATCGAGTACTTTTTTAACGTATTCTTGTTGATGGAGCCCGAGTTTTTCTAAACGCCGATAGTTTTCATCGAATTGTTTAGGGTTATCGAGTACTTTTTTAACGTATTCTTGTTGATGGAGCCCGAGTTTTTCTAAACGCTGATAGTTGTCTTCAAATTCTTTAGGGCTCTTGAGTACTTCTTCAACGTATTTTGGTTCGTTGAGTTCGAAGTTATTAAGCGTTAAAAATTTATCTTTATGTTTTTCAAATTTATTAATCAAAGTAGGGTCATCGAGTACTTTTTTAACGTATTCTCGTTCGTTGAGTCCTAAGTTATTAAGCGTTAAAAATTTATCTTTATGTTCTTCAAATTTATTAATCAAAGTAGGGTTATCGAGTACTTTTTTGACGTATTCTCGTTTGTTAAGTCCGAGTCCTTTTAAGCGCTGATAGTTGTCTTCAAATTCTTTAGGGCTCTTGAGTACTTCTTCAACGTATTTTGGTTCGTTGAGTTCGAAGTTATTAAGCGTTAAAAACTTATCTTTATGTTCTTCAAATTTATTAATCAAAGTAGGGTTATCGAGTACTTTTTTGACGTATTCTCGTTTGTTAAGTCCGAGTCCTTCTAAGCGCTGATAGTTGTCTTCGAATCCTTTAGGGTTATCCAGTACTTCTTTAACGTATTCTCGCTGATGGAGCCCGAGTTTTTCTAAGCGTTGATAGTTTTCATCGAACTGTTCAGGGTTATCGGTTATTTTTTGGACATTTGCTGCCGAATACAGATCAAATTTCGCCAAAATTAGAAACGCGACGATATTAATAGCTTTACCAGCCTTTAATTTTCCATCAGATGTATCAAGAAACTCCCATTTAGATTTAATAGGGAAAACATCATTATAGCTTATTTTATCATAAGCTGGATTTCCTGGTGATGACTTATTATAGCTTAAAAAGTTATCGGGTAAGTAAATAGATCTTTTTAAAGCAAAAACATCATAAAACTCTTTTTTATCACCCACCTGTACAGGAAAATAAATTCGAGTACCTTTATAGCATTCAAGATTCCCGCTTAATTCTTCAGAAAGTCCATAATCAATTAAATGAATATCACCTTGGTCATCTATACAAAAATTTTCAGGCTTTAAATCTAAATGGGCGTATTTTATCCCAGATTGTGAATATGTACCTGCATGTAAGTGATGAACAGCTCGCGCCATTTTAATTGCTAGGTCATACTGTTGCTCTTCTGAAAGATCATTTTGCTGTAAATATTTATCAAGGGGAGTACCCAAAAACCGATAAACTTGATAATGTTTACTTTCATTTCTAAAAGCTCTTTTTTTAGCTTTACCTAAGTCATGAGCTATCTCACTTTCTCTAGAACCTCGAGGGTTTTTAGATGATTCTTTGATTGCCCACATTTGGCCATCTTTCGTTTGGCCAAAAGTAACTTCACCAAAACTTCCTTTTCCAAGCGCTCTACCGTTTGATTTTACAAAAATCTCACCATCAGCGCCTCTTAAATAACGGTGAGTAAGATAAACACTACGGCCTGTTTCAGGATCGATTAATGTGGTTCTTTTGCTGTGGCTTGGATGTATCTCAGTTCCTGGATGTTTTCCTAAATACCTCTCAACGACTCGCCATTCAGCAGCTTCTTGCTCTTCTGCTGTCCTTTCGTCTTGTGGCACCCATGTAACTTTTGGCATGTTTTTTAACCTTTAACCTTTAACCTTTAACCTTTAACCTTTAACCTCTAATAGAAGCGCTAAGGCAAAATAATTACCCAACCATTCAGCACCGGCACCAAATAGGTCTATTTTTTTAATAACTTAATGTTAGAATTAAAGGTCTGTTAGATTCTACTGAACTTATACTGATAGTAATGTGCAATACCTCGTGTACTGAAAGCATTTGCATTGAGGCATTTTATGCGTAAGTGTTTTATCGCCTGTGGAAATATCAGTATTTGAAACGAAAATCACCTTTGATAATGACGGTTATCGAAACATAACACCAAAAACAGCCTCTTTTGAGGCTGTTTCGCCCTCCACCATATAAAATTCATTTGATTTATTAAGTAAATCATACTAAGTTAAATGTAATACATTTGATACTTATTGAGATTCTTTATGATACTTCAGCTTTTCAGCACTAAGGGTGGTGTCTCCAAAACAACTATTGCTATTAATTTAGCAGCAGAGTATCTAAGGCAAGGCTTTTCAGTTGCTTTAGTCGATGGTGATCGACAAGGTTCTGCCCATACTTGGTCCCAACGCAGAGAACAGCTAGATGTAAAACAACCACACTCCATCCAAAAAACCGGACGCATAAATAAAACGCTAGCTGAACTGAACGAACAATACGACTTTGTCATAGTAGATACGGGAGGCTTCGATAGCCAAGAAATGCGTACAGGACTTATGGTCGCTGATATAGGCATAATTCCTTTCAGACCTTCACAAATGGACTTAGACGTTATCCCAAGGCTGTACGAATTAATTGAAGGAGCTAAGGACTTTAATGATGGTCTGCAAGTGTATGGTCTTCTATCCCTTGCTCCCACAAACGTATTAAACACCGAAATTAAAAATGCTAAACAAAAGCTAGCTGATTATCCAGAAATAGAAATGATTAACACAATCATTAGAGACAGAAAATCTTTTAGAGATTCAATTGAATACGGAGCAAGTGTTATAGAAATGGATGATCAGAAAGCAAAAGCAGAAATTCAAATACTCGCCAGTATGATTCAGAAAACAATGGAGACAGCATAATGGCAAAATTAAGTGTAGGAATCAAAGAGAATAATGATAATTCTTCAAGCGCGTCAACAGACTCTAAAACTAAAAAGAAAGCACTTAGTTCAAAAGCTAAAGCCTGGGCTGTAGGGAAAACTAATAAAGGAACTAGAACCAATTTACTAAGTGTTAGGTTAGATGATCTCGAAATGGAAAAACTTGAAAATAGTGCATATGAACTAGGCGTGAGTAAAGCAACCTATATAAGACTCGCGATTCTAGAAAAAGCAAAAAAAACAGTCAAAAGAAAGCATATGAAAAACAAACAAAACCAAATGTATTACATTATAATTCGTTAGACACACTTAAAATTAGGCTTTTATTTAATGACAATATCAAGCACACAGGACATCACAGAAAGACTTAACCTCATTAAACAAAGAAAACTAGGGTATCTAACGTACGAAGAATATTTAGCAGAGTTAGGCACCACTTTAAAAGAAGTTAAACCCATAGAGAAAACTGTAAAAAAATGGTATCGCTTAATACTAGAGATCGACCCGTCTAACAACACAGCCAGAAAACAACGAATTAAAGATCAGTCCATTCTTCTTCAAAATACAGGCTTTGACAATATCAATGGACTAGAGCTTACAAGTAACCATTGCAATAAAGCAGATGCTATACCTTTCCCCGATATAGCTGTAACAGGAGCACCAGCCCCTAACGCCTTAATAAGAAGCTCTGTCTTTGGAGTGGTAAAAAGAGGTGCACGAAAACAATACACAATACAAAACATAGAAGATAGTTGGCCAACACTAGCAAGCTGGAAAGATACTAAAATCCAGTTTTTAGGGTTTCAATTAGATCAAGCCGATTTGGATACTTGGTTATCTCTTATAGAGCTAGCGAAACAACATGGCTTCGGTGCTACTGTTTCAGCAACAGCATATGAAATATTAAAAATAAGTGGGAAAAAAGATACTGGGCAGACTAGAACATGGTTAACGGCCAGCCTAGATAGGTTATTTCTCGGAAGATTAAAAATTCAAATAAATAGTTGCTCTTACAGAGGATCTTTTATTGATTCAATCGCTGAAGATGGGTTAATTGGTAATGATGGGAAATATCATTTTACTTTGAACAAACGATTAATGGGGTTATTTAAATCTGGAACTACGGCATTGTCAATTGAGCACCGTCGTCAACTCAAAGGTGATTTGGTAAAGTGGCTTTCTAGCTATATAGCTTCTCACGCAATAACAAAATCAAAACCTCATAAAATCAGCATCAGCAAGCTTCAAAAACTGTGCGGAAGTGAATCACTATTAAAAAAATTCAAACAAAACCTTCAAAAAGCTACTGTAGCTCTTAACAATGTTGAAAAATACAAAACCTCTATAGAAAAGGGACAAACAAATGAAGATTTATTCGTAGTAAGAGTTCCATAACAAATCAGCCTTACAAAAAATACAGGTATATCAAGTACCAAATACCGAGATATCAAGTACCAGGTTACAGGTATATCAAGTACCAAATACCGAGATATCAAGTACCAATACCGAGATATCAAGTACCAAATTACAGGTATATCAAGTACCAAATTACAGGTATATCAAGTACCAAAAATGACTAAATAATCTTCTAAAGCCCTTTATTTGTAAAGCTTAGCTGCATCGCACAAAAATGCTATAATCTTTTATAATCTTTTATAAAAACACGCGCGCGAAAGAAATTATTTGTCTT
>NZ_MDTU01000009.1:12291-14025 GCF_001720395.1 Piscirickettsia litoralis | reverse complement strand
GTTGTCCCGTTCTTCTGTTCTATTTTTATTGTTTCGTTTGTTGCGGAGTTATCACCGCCGCGCTATGTCAGATTATCATAATTTAAAAGGGTTTGGACCTTATTTTTGTGGGAAGCGCTAAAAAAATGTTGCCTGACATAGCGCGGCAGTGAATGGAAAAATTTGACCCTTTTTTAGCATCCGGGTATTCTGGGCGGACTAACTCTTTTTTTCATTTTCGAGTTCGGCAAAATGGACGTTCTACCTACAACGTAAAAAAGGTCGAGAACTGGAACGTAACACCAGATGTTTAGTGAAACCGGAACACGTTACACATACCGGATGTTTAGTGAGGAAACACGTGAAAACCAGACTAATACACTCTATGTATTTGCTGTCCCAAAGTATAAATTGGGCGTGATTTTGTGAAGCAGTCCGACAAAAACAACGAGAGGTTGGAACAGGGCGAGTCGGGAAATTAAGCTACCCGCAGCAATCATTAGATTGTCGTGACATCTTACGCGAGTTACTGGAAGTCGCTCACCAGTTTCAGTCATCCAAGGCTAAGGGCTGCTTTGTGCTATTATCGTATGAGTATTAATAATAGAAGGTCGCTTGTAGTGATCTTTGGTGATGTTTAGAGAGTTAAAACAAATATGACAAAAGAAGCTCCGCGCTGGAAGCAACGCCTATTAAGTTATAATAAGGCGTTAAATCAGCTAAATTCGGCATTAGTCCTTAATAAGGAACGAGAATTATCTGAGTTAGAGCAACAGGGCCTTATCAAAGCCTTTGAATTCACTTATGAAATGGCTTGGAAAACTCTACAGGACTATTTGCGATTCGATGGCCACTTAGATATTGGAGGGTCGCGAAGCACTTTAAGGAGAGCCTTTAAAGAGGGTTTGGTTGATAATGGTGAATGTTGGTTGGATATGGTTGAGAGCAGAAATCGCACATCACACACTTATGATCAAGCTCAAGCAGAAGAAATTATAAAACTCATTGTTGATAAATATCACTCTGAATTAGTTAAGCTTGGAAGTAAATTAAATAATCTTATTGATGATGACAACTAATATGTTAGATCACGGGTTATCAGATAAAACAGTTACGATTATTTATGATATTTTGAAAAAATACCCACAAATTAAACAGGCTATTCTTTATGGCTCAAGAGCTAAAGGTAACTTTCGGCCTGGATCAGATATTGATTTGACTTTAAAGGGTGACGTTGATTATCAAACTGTGTGCCGGATCAGTACAGACTTAGATGACTCATGGATAGCTTATGAAGTTGACTTATCTTCTTATAGCAGTTTAAAAGACCCTTATTTGCTGAAAGAAATTGATGATCATGGCGTTGTTTTTTTTGAAGCTCAATAAAAAGCCCTCATCTGAGGGCAAAAACGTGACTTTAATTGTCGGTAGGCATTCTATCATAATCTGTGGTTTATTTTTTGTAGCTATTAAATTGATAATTTAATGAATCAATCGATTTTGTTAACTTTTTCTAAAACACACCCTGTTTAAGGGATTACTTTCGATAAGCGGTTTTGGCACAAGTAATTACCGCCCTTTAAAAATTCAAAGTATAGTTCTTAAACATGTTGTTGCTTCCCATATTTTCACGAAAACATCGTTGATAATTAAATCATTTTAGTATTGCGTTCACTTTATTGTCTTGCTACAATCGCTAAAAATTTACACGGTCTTTACAAGGGATTGCACGTCAAATGCAAAAACAATTTACTG
>NZ_MDTU01000009.1:10475-12266 GCF_001720395.1 Piscirickettsia litoralis | reverse complement strand
AATAACAACTAACGATTAAGATTTTTTTGACCCTTAATTTTTTGGATACGTTGACGTTCATTTTCTTTTTTTTGAGCAATCTGGGTAAAAATAAAATCCTTCGAAAGTTCAGTATTCTCAGTCAACATATTTTTCAATGCTTTTATCTCAGCTTTCAACATTCTGTTTTGCATCCAAAGATTTTGATTCGTATGAGATCGTTTTTCACTACGCTCAAAAAAGAAATCCGCTTCTTCCTCAAATAACTTAACGCGCTCATCCATTTTTGCCTTTTCACTTTCCAAAGCTTCATCAAACTTCTCTTGAAGCTCACGTTCTTTGTTTTCACCTTCCTCAAGTAGTTTTTTTGCTTTTTCACTATCCAAATCCGCTTGATGAAATAGAGCCGAAGCTTCAGCTTCGAGTTTTTCAATTCTCCGCTTGATTCTCTCTTCATTTGCTTTCGCAATATTTTCATAGAAGCCCATGTCGAAACAAAACGGGAGTAAGAAAACGCTCGCTGCAAGTGATGCACCAAATAAAAAAAGAGAAAGCAGGGAAAAATTACTCAGTGACTCAAACACCACAGGAGGCGATAACCCTTCAAACCAGGCAAAACCTAAAGCAAGCATAGGAAAAAATAGAAAGACTAAGATGTATTTAAAAATAATACTCATCGTAAATAAACCTCTGTAATCTCACTACGGAAATGCCCCATTTCTTGAGCAATAATGCAAAGAGAACGTTCTCGTGTTAAACCAGATTTTAAGAGTTGATCAAGTCGGCGTTCGGCATAGGTATGTCTCAATGCATGAGCACCATCAGACCATCCCAATTCTTTTTGACTCGCCTGTGTAAAAGATTGCGACCACTTTTGCCCTCCTGAAATATCGTAAAACTGTTGATAATGAATACCTCGATCCGTCACCATTCTGGGTTGATCAAGTTTTACATTCTCAAGCAAATTCACCAATTCATGGCTTAATATCACTTCTCTACATAACCCTCCCTTGCCAATAACCGAATATAATCGCCCTGACAGCCCTTTAAAACGACGATCTTCCCAAACTTGACCTTCGGTATCTCTTTTACTTTTAGAGCGCTCTGAGATGCTTCTGAGTGTGATTAATTCATGAGCACGGATACCTGTATAGGCTGCTATTTTCGTTGCGAGAGAATTATGGGGTTTTTGTTTATCTATGATGAGAGAAATTTGTTCTGGTGTGTAATGGCGGTAATGCGAGGCTTTTTTCCCTTTTGCAAGGTTTGCCTTAGCTCGTAAGAACTTCCCCCCTGAAAGGCGCTGTAGGGACTGTCTGTCTTGGTCTATCGTGGATTGGGTTAACCCTTTTTGTTTTCGGGTGCTGAGGTAGTCTAGGATTATTTTGTTTTTTTCAGGAGTGATTTTCGCCGGAGTAAACTCTTTCAAGCTTTCCAGTTTATTTTCTTTCAGGTAACTGGCAAAGCGAGTGAGGGCAGCTTCATCAATACGCAACGTGCCTAAAGACTGGGAACGGCCCATATTTCTGATTTCCCGAGCATAATGCATTGCTTGCGACTTTGGTGAGCGAAAGCTAGTCATGAAGGTGTCCTGATTTGATTTTTTTTGAGCCATCGATGGATGGTTGATCGAGAAGCACGTGTTTTATTTTCAGCGAGCCAAAGTTGGAGCTGTGAAAGTGACGCGCCATTTTGAGCAAGGCCATTCAGCGCATCGTAATGGCGGTCTAATTTTGACTTTGAAGAGCGCGCTTTAAGCCGTGTTCTTTGCTTGCTTTTTAAACGTTCAATTTCTTCTGGAAAGTTCATTTT
>NZ_MDTU01000009.1:0-8891 GCF_001720395.1 Piscirickettsia litoralis | reverse complement strand
TCGTCACTACGGCTGTCTTACTTGCGTTGGGATTGAACAGCGCGGTAGCAAGCTCACAATCAATTAACTTTTTACAGCAATATAAAGATTCCACCGCTCAATCTAAAATTGAGCCAAAACATAGCAAACAAACTCACGCGAAACAAAATAACAACACCAAAGAAAGTGCTAAGAAAAAATTAGCCAAAGAAATTAAAAAAACGAAAGACGCTCCGAAGACCATGAGTTTAGTGGCAACACCGGATGTTCCCAGCAGTCCAGGGGATTACAACAGCAAAGAATTTTATCGCAGCATGATTCAAAATGCGCCTGTCTCTAAAGTCGATCCTTTTACAGGGGCATTAATTGTTCATATTCCATTGGTCAGCATCCCAGGTAATGATAGTTTAAATTTAAATGTGACCTGGAGTTATCGTTCCGGTGAAGATGTTAGTCCTTTTGAACCCAATGAAGGTATTTTTACAGGTTTAGTTGAAACTAATCTTATAGATGCTTTTTGTGATTATGGCAGTTCCTCTTCACCTAGTTGTAACGATCCAAACGTTGTTGTTTTTCAAGATCCATCCGGTGGCCGTCATAAGCTTTATACAACCAGCCCTTCTCGAGGAGGAGCGCATGGAATTGGTACGCGACTTTTTGAATCTATGGATGGCTGGCGTGCAGATTTAGGAGTGAGTTACTCAGGTTCTGGTCCATATGCAGGTTTTGGCGGATGGATTTATGCCCCTGATGGCACAACCTACCATGTATTTAATAGTTGGCCTTATACGGGAGAGTCTCCTGTTGATCAAATTGTCAGCCCTCATGGTGGTGAAAAAATCACTTATGCTTACAGTCGCAGCGGTGGTGGCGTACGAGACCCTTTCCATTTACAGACGATTACAATGGGTAATTACAAGCTCATTGTCAGTGGTAGTACGATTACAAGCAGTGACGGCAAAACATGGCAAATTGACCCGCGCACTATCAATGGAAAAACAGGGCCACAACCTGATCCGGCCTATATTAAATTACCTGATAAATCAGAGTGGCATTTAGGTTGGGCAGGCACTCAAATTAATTCGATTATTTATCCTGATGGCGGTCAATCCCAGTTCCAGTTGGCTAGTTACTCGATTAGTGATAAACAGACGGCTCCTCGATTAGCAACAACATATGTGACCAAACAAACTAATTCAGGCCCAGGAATTACTAAAGGGACCTGGAGTTATGATTATGAGGTAACAGCAAATACTGGGCGATGGGGATATAAAGGAAACCAGGCGTATACCACTGGCGAGGCTATTCCCGCTACACTAATAACAAAAATCACTTCACCAGGAAAAGAAGTGGATTATCAATTTTTGACAGCTTATGACGTGGGACCAACACCAAGTTGGCAGACAGGTTTGTTATCAAATAAAACTGTCTACAAAATACAAGACGTTATAAAAACACCATTGGAAGTCTCTGCTTATACTTGGAGCAAACGCCATATTGCAAAATCTTTCGGATATGGATTTGAAATAGCTCAACCTCAACTAGCAACTCAAACCATTAAACGCGTAGGCGTTACCTATAGCACGACCTATGGTTATGACGACAATAGCATGGTGAATTATGTGTCAAAGTCTTCGCTACAAGGTAGCCGCACAGAAGCTCTTTCTAACTACGAGAAAAAATACACGATTAATGCAGTCCCACATTTATTATTCATCCCTCAGAATGAGGAATGGAAAGATAGCGGTGGTAAAGCAGTCAATCAAATTGCACGTACTTTTAATGATACGGGTGAGTTGCTGGATCAAACTGAGAATGGTGTAAAAACGTCTTATACCTATGATGCCGCTGGTAACATCGCAACGATTACCAATGCATTGGGCCATAAAACAACACTCCAAAATTATGTCGCAGGCATGCCTCAATTGATCACAGATGCAGCTGGTAATCAGTTTAAGTTTGTAATCAATTCTAATGGCACAATTACTAGCTATACCGATGGCTTGGGCAATAAAACGAGTTATGAGTATGACTCGATGTATCGCTTAACCAAACTGACACCGCCGATTGGTGATCCAGTTACACTCACTTGGCATAATTTCA
Organism: Piscirickettsia litoralis; assembly: GCF_001720395.1. NCBI lineage: Bacteria > Pseudomonadati > Pseudomonadota > Gammaproteobacteria > Thiotrichales > Piscirickettsiaceae > Piscirickettsia > Piscirickettsia litoralis. The sequence goes on along the minus strand of NZ_MDTU01000009.1, from coordinate 6,809 downwards.
CTGCACCAAGTGGGCAAGCGACTAAAACAGTCACGCGGGGTAATTTTAAATCAACGTCTTGGTTTGATGGGTTTGGTCGCACAACAAGCACTGCGCAATATAATAACGGTAAGGCAATAAACCTTGTTAAAATTCGTTATGATGCATATGGTCGTGAGATGTTCAGGTCTTATCCTGAACCATTTGATTACTCTCCAGACAACCTAGCAGGCTTCTTAGGCACTTACACCACTCGTGATGCACTAGGTCGAGTAACCGCGGTTGAAGCACCTTTACCATTAACTAAAATCGGTGATGGCCTTAGCCCGATCCCTTATCAAGGTTAAAAGGAAGTAATAACAATGAAAAAGATTAAAAAACACCTGTCTTTATTTGCCTTAATGGGGATGGTGGCTTCGGGGTCGGCGTTTGCTGATTATACGAAAACGATTACACGGACAATCGATTTTCATAACTATACTTCTATGCAATCTGTTCCTAACGGAATTAAACTGCCGCTATCTGGTTGGGGTGATAATGCTGCTTCTGTACAGGCTGTCAGTTGGGGAAATTTTAAACCTGACTCTTTTGCTCCGGATAGTGTGAAAACCTCTTATGATCAAACCCTTCCTCAATGGACTCCTTTAGAATTTAAAAGCGACCCTGTTGCTGTGAAAAATGATGAGGCTTCAATATTTTTGCTCCCCATTATAAAAAAATCCGAACTTGATGTGATGGTTTATTTGCCAATAAGCTATGTAGATGTCACTTTTAAAGTTCGCTATCCAGGCAATCTACCTCCTCACACCGGTGAATGTACGGCTGCTTCACCTTGTGTGACTTCATATTCTTATGGTGCAAATACGACGACGATTACCGACCCTAAAGGCAATGTGACCGTCGATACTTACCGGTCTTTTGGTGATCCAGATCAGCAGCAGCTTATGAAAATCATGCAAAAAAGCGTTGATATTTATGGTGAGGGTAAGGTCGCACTCAGTACCGGTATAGAACGTGATGCGATGGGGCGTATTACTTTAATTGGTCAAGCTTATAATCCAACAAAGCCCACAGTGATTCGTAAATACCAATATGACTCTCATTACTTTTTAACCGGTGAAGATAACCCGGAGACAGGTCATACCGCTTATGGACGTGATGCCATTGGTGAGATGACTTCTAAGAAAGTTGGTAACTCTCCTAATGTCGATTTTCGCTATGATGTTTTGGGCCAACTCACTCAAGTACGAAACCCCGAATCTAGTTTAAATCGCAATATTACTATGACCTATGATGCTGACGGTCATAAGACTAAAGTACAAAATGGCAACTCAACATTTCACAGTGAGTGGGACTATACATACGATAATAATGGCAATTTAAAATCAGCGAATCTCATTTTCCCAGATGTTGATGCTGGTGGCAGTCACAAGAATTTCTTGTTTAAGTACAGCTACGATGGTCTAGATCACCTTTCTAGTGTGACTTATCCAGGTGATGCTATGAAGGTTGACTATGCGCCTGATGCCTTAGGCCGTGCGACTAAAGTAGGCAATAAAGTCACTAATGTAAAATATTTCCCAAATGGCAAAATTCAAAGCTTCACTGATGCCAATGGTGCAGTAACAACTTATCAGCTTAATGATCGTCAAATGGATAATGATATCAAGGTGGCTTTTGGGAATGAGCAGCCCTTTACTCAGCGTCATTACACGTATGACCCAATGGGTAATATTTTAAAAATTGAGGATCCAAATAGCGCCCATGCACAAACGTATTCATACAATGCAGCAAACTGGCTAACAGGCGAAAGCCTCGGGGGTAAATCATCAACGATTGGATATGACCCTGTTGGTAACATTGTTAATGTCTCGGGTGCGAGAGGCAATCTTAGCTATCACTATACAAATAATAAACTGATGAGTATCAGTGGCTCTGTTAACGAGAATTTTGGTTATGATGCTTATGGAGACATTACCAGCAATAAAGCAGGCAATACCTTTGTTTATAATGACACTCAGCAACTCGTGCAAGCCAAAGGCGTTAATCCTGTTAATGGTAAAAGCTATGATGACCAATATTTTTATGACGGTAATGGCAATCGCGTTAAAGTCCTCAAAGGAAATGACGAAACAATTCAGATTTATAACCAAAAAAATCAACTGTTGTTTCAACAACACATTCCAAATAAAACTGTAGATCAGGGTGATGACACTTACTACTTTTATTTGTTAGGCCATAAAGTCGCTTATCAGAAACAAGGGTTTGATGGTAGCAATAAATCTACTGTGTATTTACACAATGATTTATTGGGTTCACCACTTCAAGAAACTCGTCAAGATAAGAGTTTTGTCTTTAATCAAGGGCAAGTCTATTGGGGATATGGCCAAGAAGCTCTAGACACTTCAAAAGATCGTCCGAGTGAGCACGTCGGCTTCACTGGCAAGCTCCACGATGATGCGACAGGGTTGTCTTACTACGGTGCGCGGTATTATGATCCGGCCATCGGTAGGTTTATGAGTGTGGATCCTGAGAAAGTGGATATTGGAAAAAGTCCACTGTCATTTAACCGTTATGTATATGCCAATGACAACCCATTAAAATACGTTGACCATGATGGGCGGCTTCCTGATGTTGCGGAACAAATCATTGGAGGAGTTTCAGGAGCTTTTGTTGGTGCGTTAGAAGGATATTCTGAAACTCATAGTTGGGGTGGGTTATTTAAAGGAGCAGGAATTGGAGCGTCTGCTGGCTTTGCTAGTTCATTCATAACGGCTGCCCTTTCACCAGAGGCAGCATCGTTATCAGTGGTTGCAAAATTAGGAAAGAAAGCAATAGGGCCAGCTGTAGGCACTGTAGTTGGAACTGTTGCAGGAGCAGCAAGTGATGGAAAATTAGATAAGAAAACCGTTGAGCAAGCCTTTATAGGAAGTGTTATGCCTGGTATACGGGGGACTAGAGGACTTTATGATACATTTGCTGTAGAAGACAAGAATTTTGCTATCAAAGCTATACATATTTCTTTAACTTCCGTTGCAGACAGCGCCTCGGGAGTGACTAAAGATCTTCTAGCTAACCAAGCAGTGAAAGGGCTTCATAGTAAGGATAAAATAGATAATAAAAAAGATAGCAATCACTTAGCAGAACATGAACATAGTTCGCCAATAGATGGGCAAAAGAACCAAAAGGTGGACTCATGACTATTAAGGATTCAATTGTGCAGCTGGGGAATATTAATTCCCCTTGGCCTGCAATTACAATTTTTATTTTAATCCCTACGGCTTTTTATATTTTATCATATATCGTTTTGCCTCTTGTTAGATCGAAAGTAGCCTTAGTATTATCGGTTGTTTCTCTTATTATTGTAAATGTAGTAATTCCCTTATACATTGGTTTTATTGTGTTGCAATCACAAAATAACAACGATCTATATATCAATTATTTATACGCGTTAATATTTGTCATCCTTTTTAATTCAGTTTTGTTTAATGGAATAGTAAAAGAAGGTTTTCTAAAAGGCTGGATAGGAAAAGAAAAGTATAGGGCAAAGTACTTTCCACCTTTAGCCGATGACCAAGTGCGGCCTTTTGGGAAAAAGGCACAGATTAGAATTATATCCGCAGCAATTGTATCGCCATTTATTGCGTTTATATTGTTTTTTTTAGTTAAACTGATTAGTCTTTTTATATATGAAGTAAATGATACACTAGTAAGCACATTGATGTACTTAGCCCTTGGTATGTTTTTTATTGTAGTCATTTCACATCTATTTTTAATACAATACTTACTAAAGTGTGACAACTGTGGATTGCCTTTATTGCCTATAGTGAAAACCAATAGCAAGTATGGAAATTTTTTAAGAGTGGCGCTCGTTATTTTACTTAAGAGTGAGTTTCATTGTCTCCATTGTGAAGCTTCGTATTGTTTAAATTCAAAGCCTCCTAAAAGAGAGGAATAAATTACCTGTGATAATGACGGTTATCAAAACATAACACCAAAAACAGCCCTCTGAGGGCTGTTTTTTTATGACAACTCCTGTAACACAACTTCAGTATAATCGTTGTCTCGATCAAAAGTGACCAACTGTTTTGGTCCATCAGGGTGCTCTTTAATGACAGCGTTAGGGTAGCGATCATCGCCATAATAAATGGATCGTCCTTCAGCAAGGTGTCTCTTAGCTTCTGCACCATCATCAGAGTCTAAGGCTTTCTCAAACTCTAACCAAAACTTCTCTTCTTCTGTTGGAGTCATGCTTTCTAGTGTTGAGACATCTAAAGCCATTTTTTTGCCTCTAAAATAATGTTAAGTAATATTAAGCATATGTATATCAAATATCTATTAATGTTAGGTTTATATTCAATTATATTCACTAATGTTAAAAAAGTATCTAGTTAGAGGGTGAAGCAGGACGTGTAAATGTGGCCACACTTGCAAGCATGACCCACTTACAAAAAAACTTACTTGCACGTTGTGCTCGACGAAAAGTGTGTGACACTCCATTTTACCGATCACATACCGGCTTCAAATATAGCGAAAGTAACAGATTTGTAACTAACATTAATATGCATGTATAATGCGATTAATTAAACATCAATTTGACTGTAGTTTACATGTAAACTACAGTCAAATTACAAGTGGCATTAGTCTGAGGGTAATAATGATTATTTTATTAGGGAGCCAAAAAGGAGGGACTGGTAAATCAACCTTATCGGTTAATATCTGTGCTGAACTTTTAAGACTTAAAAAAACTGTGTTGTTAATTGACGCTGATGCTCAAGGAACATCAAATAATTGGTCGCAAGATAGAGAAAACACAAATAATTTACCTCACTTAGATTGTTTACAAAAATATGGAAATATTAGAAAAACATTATTAGAACTTTCTGATAGATATGATTACATTGTTGTAGATACTGCAGGCCATGACAGCAAAGAACTACGATCAGGCTTAACTGCCGCAGACATTCTATTAACTCCTTTTAAGCCCAGTCAACCAGATTTAGACACAATGGCTAGATTAGATGAAATCATCGAAGAAGCAAAAATAATAAATGAAGAGTTGAAATGCTTTGCGTGTTTAAACATGTCACCGACAAATCCAGTAGTCAATGAGGCAAAAGAAGCTCGAAAATTACTAAATGAGTTTTCTTCAATTTCTATCATCCCAACCATAATTAGAGAACGTAAAGCATTTAGAGACACAATAAGTCAGGGCTTAGGAGTTGTAGAAACTCAACACTCTAAAGCTAAAGCTGAAATCCAAAATCTTGTTAATGACATATTAAAAGAATTAGAAAGCAAAAAAGAAAAAATGGAGTTAAGCCATGCGTGATATTAAGCGATCCAACCGTAATCTAAAGCCCAAACAAGATATCGATGCAAAAGCTGAGGCTTTTGCGAATAAAGCGAACAGCACCAATCCACACAATAACTCAGATGTTGAAATTAACCTTGATCCGTCAGCACCACGTAACGCAGGGAAGTTAAGTATGCCATTAAATGCATTTGAACAAAGACTGCTTAGTAACCTTAAAAAAGAAACTGGCATGAGTATGAATACAATAGTGCGCCAGGCGATCAAGGCATATGCAGATAAAAACAATATTACAGTATAATTTTTGAGGTCAAGATAACTTCAATTAACAGCTATTTTGACTTTTATTTGCCTGTAATTTAACTCTAAAATGATGGCAGTTAACTGTCATATTTTGATCAAAAACATTATTAAGTAATGACTGTGCCCACAAGTTAGCTCTTGACGGTTTTTTTTAGACTTTCTAGTATCGCGGAGCCATTTTGCTTTTGCTCGCTTGTTAGAGCTTTCTTTTTATCCGCGATCTTAATAATTGCATCTGCTCTTTTTGGTCTTACAGGTTTATTTTTATTAATAGCTCTCTTTTTAACAAAAAATTCGATGCTGGTGTATTTTCTGCCAGTCTTCTTTAACTGATATTTAATCATAAGATCTGAATATTTATTAATTTCTTTAACTGCAGGTTCAATTGCATACCTTTTAAGGTCTGCTGTAAGCTGATATTTACCACTCAACTCAAGCAACTCTTTCAACATTTCGATATCATAAGAAAACTTATATTGTTGTTTCTTCGATCTATTTAAGTGCATAGCAGCTATTTCATAAATTCTAATGCTATAAATACTCTTAAAAGCCGCGATCTGCTCAATGTAGTAGCTTGTAAAATTGTCCTTCAACTTACTAAGATATTTATTAATAAAAGGGTTAAAGGCCACTTTAATAGTACTACTTTTATCATTGTATTGTGCCATAATTAGCCACCGCTGCTTTGTTTGCGTTCCTTGATCATCGTAATAACTGAATTCGCGATGCCAAAACCTATGGTCTACTGCTGCTTTTAAGTCCCTATAAATTTCACTATGTTGTCTGTCAAACATTTCTGAAAACTTAGCTATTTCGATATCAAAGCTAAACACACTACTCTCGTCAGGGTTTAACGGATTAATTAAGCTAATGCCATAAAGCACTATTTGCATTTCAGTAAGTGATAGTCGGTAACTTGCTTCAATTAAATGGTTATGTTTGGTAATTGTTTGCTTTTTCATTACTAATCTCAACTTATAATGAGATTAATATTGTATTTTCCATGAGATAGAAAATCAACTCATAATTAACTCACAATTTCTCATAGTTCGACTCACAATTTCTCATAGTTCGACTCACAATTTCTCATAGTTCACTCACAATTTCTCATAGTTAGACTTCTATAGCCATTGATAAATCTAGCTTTAGCTACTGCCTAAACAAGTTAAAAGAAGAAAAAAATAAAACGCGTGCGCGCGAGAAATATTTATCT
>NZ_MDTU01000008.1 GCF_001720395.1 Piscirickettsia litoralis | reverse complement strand
TGAGTCCGGATGCAGGTCGAGAGTTATTTAGCGCTCATCAATTTTATAGTGAAATTACGCACACCGTGACACTGCGCTACACCCCCGGCATTACGCCGGCGATGCGGGTTTATTTTGAGGGCCGTTATTTTGAAATTCTAAGTGTGATTAATCGAGATGAACGCAACCGTGAGCTCATTCTCGCATGCAGAGAATGGATTAATGCCTAAAACAACTTTTACCGTTGAAGGCTTAAAAGATTTAGAGCAAAAGCTAAAAAAATTAGAGCCTAAAAAAATAAGAACACTTAATCGAAGAGCCTTACGCAAAGCCGCGGAGCCGGTTGAACGTCAAATGAAAGCCAATGCACCGCAAAAATCGGGCGCACTTGCTGAGTCAATTAAACGCCGTTCAAAAAAGGGAAAAGGTCGTCGAGCAATCGTTAATGTGACGGTTGGGCCTTCGAGAAAAATTCAGTATGCGATTGAACAAGAGTATGGGAGCAGCCACCAACCAGCGCGGCCATTTATTCGTCCGGCCTTAAATGACAACGCTCCGCAAGCTATCGATACTTTTAAAAATGAGTTAACACGGGCGCTTAAAAAGCAAAAATTATGATTGAAGCCGATTTTTACCACGCGCTTAGTGCAGTGGGTTTCCCAGTGTTTCCGCTGGTCTTACCAAAAAAGCAAACGTTGCCAGCGATCACTTATCAAGTGGTTTCAGGTCGCAGAGATTACGAGCTGGATAGTCGGCCAAGCCTCACAAAAAAGAGCATACAAGTGAATTGCATGGCTAAAAAGCATAGCATTTGCAAAATGATGCAGTGCAAAGTTCTTGAAGTATTGGATGCACATCAAACGGCGGTGATTCAGCTCATTACTTTAGAATCTGAACTTGATCAATATGAACAAGAAACAAAAACCTACCGCACGAGTTTAACCTTTACTGTTACAGGAGTAATTTAAATGAGCGTATCTATCGGCGCACACTCAGAGTTTTATCGAGATACTGATAATGCAGGGAATTATCAAAAAGTCGCTAATATCACCAATATCGGCGAGATTTCTTCGTCCAGGGATAAAGTGGATGTTACCGAATATGGTAGTGATCATAAAAAGTATCAGGTCGGTTTGAAAGATCATGATGAAATTCAGCTCGATATGAATTTAGTTCAAGATAACGCTGCCTTGAAAGATTTAATCAGTGATTATGAGGCGGGCATCGAGCGCCAGTTTAAAATTATTATCCCAACCCAGCCCAAGCGACAGATTTACGAATTTACGGCCTTAATCACCAACCATAAAGTGACCTCACCGATGACCGAGGCCATTACCATGAGTGTGAGCCTGCAACCCACAACGGCAATTGCCCAAAGTGACGAGGTTTAATTTATGTCTATACGTGATTCATTACTAAATTTAACCTGTAAAACACAACCGGTTTATATCGAAGAGCTGCAAACTGATTTTCATGTGAAAGAGCTCTCTGTTGCTGAACATGAATTGTTATTCAAGGAGCAGAAAAAAATTGACCGCGCTGATATAGCTTTGCTGATGATTTGCCTGGCTTTGTGTGATGAACAAGGTGTAAGAGTTTTCAATAGCAGTGAATATAAAAAACTTGAGAGTTTACCTAACCCTGTCGCGACTAAATTAGTTACAGCGATTCAAGTCATTAATGGATTTACAGAGGATAATGCGAAAGAACTGCAAAAAAACTCAGAACCAACCTAAATAGACGTTTTTTATTTAGGTTGGCGTTGGCCCTTGGTAAAACTGTTAATCAACTTTCACAAGAACTCACCGCTTCAGAGTTTAACGAATGGCTGGCTTATTATTCAATTGAACCTTTTGGGATAGAAAAAGAAGATTATAGAAACGCTTTAATTGTGAGCGCGGTGGCAAATGGTCCTTTACAGCGCAAAGATAAAAAGCTGTTTTCTGCGGATGATTTTATGCCTGATTATGAGGCTTCACCTGAAAAAACAGAACAGCCGGTCGGGCAAATGGCGGCGATTTTATCAGCTATTTCAGTGAGAAAATAAAGTATGGCAACTATTGGCTCTTTAGTCGTTAATTTAAGCGCAAACTCAGCGGAGCTTGTTAAATCTTTGTCTAAGGCTGAGCTAGCTAGCAAAAACTTTTCTAAAAATGTTCAGCGAAATTTAAAGCGCACGAGCATTGCTTTTGCGGCGGTTTCAACGGCGGCCACTGGTGCAATTGCTGTGATGGTGAGCAAGTCGAGTGAATCGATCGATTTATTAGCCAAAACTTCAGATAAATTAGGGGTCACAACTGAGGCGTTGGCAAGCTTACGACATGCCGCAGAGCTGACCGGAGTTTCGCAAAGGAAGCTCGACATGGGTTTGCAGCGGATGACGCGGCGTTTATCTGAGGCAGCGGCAGGCACAGGAGCCGCTCGCACTGCTTTGGTTGAGTTAGGTTTAGATGCTGAACGATTAAACCAACTCTCCCCGGATGCTGCATTTAAAGAAGTCGCGGCCGCGATGGAGAATATAGAAAGTCAATCTGACAAAGTGCGCCTTGCCTTCAAGCTTTTTGACTCTGAAGGCGTTAGCCTGGTGAATACCTTACGCCTAGGTGCAAACGGTTTAGACCAAGCAGCCAATGAAGCGGCGCGTCTTGGTATTGCTATTAATCGTATTGATGCGGCTAAAATCGAAGCGGCGAATGACTCGATTTATAAATTAAAACAGTTTTTCGTTGGACTCAGCCATGAGCTTGCTATTGCCGTTGCTCCAATGATTGAAGATGTGACAACGCGACTTACTCGCGCTGGGACAAACGCGAATAACTTTGGAGATTTAATTACTTCATCTTTTTATCGTGCGACTAAGGCCATGGCTAAAGTGAAAGACTGGTTTCATTATATTGACCTTTCTGTTTCAGGGTTAAAAGTGGGGTTTGCTTATCTGGCAGATGGAGCAACGCGCTTATTTGTTGACCTAGGGCGTGCTTTGGCACGAGGCCATGAGAAAATTGCGGAGTTCACGGATTGGCTTTTAGAGAACACTCGAAATATTGCGATTGCTGCCCAAACTTTACCGGGGGTTGGCGATACATTTAAAGGTGTTGCTGAGTCGATTCAATCTTTGCGCGAAAAACTCACGGATAAAATTAAACTGGACACCAGTGACCTTGATGCAAGCGCTCAGAGTGCAAAATACCTGAATGAGAAAATCGCTGAACTCTCAGGTAAGCTTTTAACGCTACGTCCTTCGGATGAGGTTGATGTGTATTATGCTGAAATTGAAAAAAAACGCGCTGCATTTCATAAAAAATTAGAACAAACACAACCGGAAAAGTCGGCGCTTATGGGCGCATCGCTGCGCGCTCAGGATAATCAAAAGCAGTTAGAAAGTTTAAAAGAACGCTTACTCTCAGAAGAGGAAGCGATTAAACACTCTTATGAAAAACAAAAGCGCATCATTTTAGATGCAACACGTGAAGGTTCAGAGCAACGTGCAAAGCTCTTAGAAAAAATTGAAATTCAAAAGAACGACAAATTAAAAGTATTAGCTGAAAAGCAAGCCAGAGAATTGAACACCGTAGGGCACCAAGCCAAAGAACTCGCAGGCAACATGGAAGGCAGCTTTAGCAATGCCTTTACAGGCATTGTTAAAGGCACCGCGACCGTCTCCGATGCCTTTAGTGCGATGTTAAACGATATGGCAAGTGAAGCTCTATCGATGTCGGCTAAAGGTATTTTTAAAATGGCGCTGGGGGCCGTTGCCGGTTCGTTTGGAGGTGGTGGCTCTTGGTTTGGTGGCGGCGCTACAGCAGGTGCAAAAGCGGCCGGGGGAACGGTGGCCGCGGATCGACTTTATCGCGTCAATGAACGCGGGCCTGAGTTATTCAGCACAGGCGGTAAAGATTACCTGATGACAGGTAAAAAGCCGGGGTTTGTCACACCGAATCATAAACTGGGCCAGACGGTTATCTCTAATCAGGTGCAAAATAATATCACCATTGCCCCAACAATAAACGCCAACGGTGCCGATGGCGAAGAATTAAGTCAAGAGGTCGTGAAGACGTTGAAAAACATTGTGACTGACCAAGTGTTTAAACTCAAAAAACAAAAATTACTCAATGCTTAATTTTCCCAATTTAAACCCGAATAGCATTGATTCGGACCGGGTGAAACCACGCATTCGTGTCACGCAATTAGGCGATGGTTATGTGCAACGTGAAGCGGATGGCTTAAACACCATTCAGCATTTTTTTACCGTGGCCTTTGTGGGCCTCAGTGAAGTTAACAAAGACCTTTTGATTAATTTTGTGCAAGCACGCGCGGGCATCGAGCCGTTTTTATGGTATCACCCCGGCGAGAAACGACATTATCAAATGGTGTGCTCCGAATGGCAGAGCACGTTCGAATATCCTGCGTGGAAAGTGGGTTTACGTTTTGAAGAGGATTTTAACCCTGTATGAGTCTTGTTGAATCGGCAAAGATTTATTTATATACCCTGGACCTCTCACCACTTAAAACGACAACAAAATATCATTTTTGTGGTAGCCCGGATGGTAACAAATCGGTGAGCTTTGGCGGGGTGATTTATAACCCCATTCCATTGCAAACGGATGGATTTGAGCGGACGACCTTACACCAACCCACGCCTTCGATTGTGTTAGGGAATGTGAAGCCGGTTTTTTTACCACTATTAAAAGCTTATGACAATTTGCGCGGCGCATTAATTCGACGAGTGATGACTTATGTAAAACATTTAGATGGACATTCTGACCCGGACCCGAGTGCGACCATGCCTGAGCAGATTTATGTGATCGAGCGTAAATCTCAGCATAACAATCGACACATTGCGTTTGAGTTGGGCACTAAGTTACCTACCGATTTAAAACTGCCCCGGCGTACACAATTGGCATCGTGTCCACGAGTTTATCGGCAATGGGATGAAGAGGCTCAAGCGTGGATTATGGGCGATTGCCCGTACCTTGCGACGAAGTATTACAACGAATTTGGACAGCAAACGAATGATAAAAAAAATGACAAGTGCGGCAAAAAACTCGCCGATTGTATGGCGCGATTCGGCAACGAACAAGCGTTACCCTTTGCAGGATTCGAAGGCATTAAGCCTTTTTAAAGCTCATGCGCTCGCAGAATACCCTCGCGAGGCGGTGGGGCTGATTTTCCCAGATGATACCTTTTTACCTTGTGTGAATTTATCGAACACCCCTGAAGTTAACTTTACTCTAGACCCCACGGTTTTAATTGATGTACCAGAGGACACGATTTTAATGCACTCACACCCGGATTCGAGCGCAGAGCCAAGCGTAACGGATATGGTGGGGCAACGGGATACGGGACTTTTGTGGGGCATTGTTTCGCTGAATCAAAATGCGGTGATGGACACTGTGATATTCGGTGAGAACTTAATGTCACGCGAGTTATTAAACCGCCCTTTTATTCATGGTGTTTTTGATTGTTATTCGTTGATACGCGATTTTTACATGCTTGAAATGGGTATTTTATTAGCTGATTTTCCCCGTCAGAGTTCTTGGTGGGAAGTAGCAAAATATGATTTATATGATCGTAATTTTAAAGAGGCGGGGTTTATTGAAATGGATAAAACCGGGCCATTGTTACGGGGCGATGTGTTGTTGATGAAAGTGGGGCGCACGACTTGCATTAACCATGGAGCCATTTATCTAGGGTCAGATTGCCGATTGCAAGAAGATAAAAATAACTGTATTCAAGCGCCGGATATGATTTTACATCATGTTTGTGACAATTTAAGCCGCCGCGAAATGCTTTCTGAATGGCAAAAACGTGTTGTTAAGGTGGTGCGTTATGCTCACTAAAGTTTATTTACATGGGCGCTTGGGCCGCTTATGCGGCTCTTTTTTTGAGCTAAAGGTATGTCACGCTAAAGATGCAATTCGTGCACTATCGGCGCAAATTCCTGAGTTTAGTAAAATTCTGCGCGCCGGTGAATGGGCGATTTTTCGTAAGCGTAAAAGCTTAAACTTTGATCAGCTTGAATTGAATTGTGCCGGTGGTGAAATTCATATTGTGCCTAAGCCTAAAGGCGCAAAAAAAATTCGGGACTCACGCAAATTGTTGTCGGTGCCGTGTTATTAGTTACAGCTTATTATACAGGCGGGGCATCGACAGCCCTAGCAGGAGGTCTTGCTAGTGCAGGAACAGGCCTGGTTTTAAGTGGCTCACTCACCCTACTTTCACCACAGCCTAGCTATGATAATGATTACAGTACCACGGACCCGAACGCCTCAACGTTGTTTAATGGCGTGGACAATGTAGCAACCCCAGGCGCGCCGGTGCCGTTAATTTATGGCGAGCATTTAGTCGGGAGTTCTGTTGTGTCGAGTCAATATAAAACAGTATGACTGATTATATTTATGGCTCTGGTGGTGGCGGTAAAGGTGGCGGTGGTGTTCACACCCCAACCGAAGCGCCGAATACACTTTCAGCGAACGCTATCGTTACGCTGGTTGATTTACTGGGTGAGGGCGAAATTGAGGGTTTGGTCGATGGGGCGAAGTCGGTTTATTTTGATGATACGCCACTACAAAATGCGGACGGTTCGTTTAATTTTGAAGGCGTCACACTAAAAAGTAGCAACGGCACACCGTCACAAAGTTATTTGCCGGGCTTTGAAGAATCCACCACAGAGGAAACCATCGGTGTAAAAATCACGAAAGCGCAGCCGGTTGTACGCACAATTGGCCGCAAAGAAACCAATGAACTGCGGGTTAAACTGGGTTTAGATGCACTTACCGAATATGCGACTAATGGCGATATTCATGGCTCTAAAGTACATGTTCGTATGTATCTCAATGATGTGCTGGTGGTGAACCATGAGATCGAAGGGAAAACAACAAGCAAGTTTGAGCAAACGTTTTCGATTAAAGTTTCGCCGGGTTATTACATCGCAGAGATTAAAGACTCCAATACGGTTCCGACAGACCCGGATGAATTTGTGGCATGGAAACGTGCCGGGGCGCAGGCGCAAACTGAAAACTTTTACAAAGAAACGACCTTTACTTACCCCTATACCTTAAAAGTTGAGCGGGTGACTGAGGATGCCGAATCCACCCGCATACAAAACGGTATTTATTTAACGAGCGTTACTGATGTTATTGATACGAAATTAAGCTATCCGAACAGTGCGGTGGTGGGGCTAGAATTTAGTGCGGCGCAATTTGGTAATCAATTGCCCAAACGCAGCTATTTAGTGCGTGGCATTAAAATACAAGTGCCGAGTAATTATGAACCGAGTACGCGAGTGTATAGTGGGATTTGGGATGGCACCTTTAAAACCGAATATTGTAATAATCCGGCGTGGGTGTTTTATGACTTGCTCACTAATGAACGTTATGGGGCGGGTAATTACCTGGTTGAAAGCGATTTAGATAAATGGGAATTATACAGCATCGCGCAATATTGTGATGAGTTAGTTCCAGATGGTCGTGGCGGTTCGCAGCCACGCTTTTGCTGTAATTTAGCGATTAATAATCAAAATCAGGCTTTACAGGTCATTACACAGCTCACGTCTATTTTTAGAGGCATGGCCTATGATGCAGCGGGGACGATTCAATTTAGTCAGGATCGACCTCGTGAACCCTCAAGGTTGGTAACGCAAACGGATGTAGTAAACGGTCAGTTTGATTATCAGACAACAAGCATTAAAGGCTTGCATTCTGTGTGTGTCGTCGCCTTTCGCAACCCTGATTTAAATTATGCGATTGATCAAGAAGTCGTTGAAGATGCAGGACGTATTGCACGCATCGGTGAGCGGCGCTTAGAAATTACTGCGGTCGGTTGCACCTCTCGCGCCCAGGCCATGCGCCAAGGGCTATGGGCGCTGCAATCAGAGGCGCAGAGTGACATGATAAGTTATAAAGCGACTCAAGACCATGTTAATTCGTTGCCCAGCGATATTATTAAAATCTTTGACCCTGAAATGGACCGCGAAGAAGGCGCAGCGGGCTTAATTAAAGCCATTGCGGGCAACACGATAACCTTAGACCGTGATGTGAATTTAGGCACACAAAATACCTTGATGACATTTTCAGGGCAGCAAGGGATTCAAGAGTATAAAGTAATAACTGCGCCCACCTCTACGAGACTTGAGCTAGACAGAAACGCAAATGAAAATGTGGGCACAAGCTGGGTATTGTATCACGCGACTGAGCCAAAACAATGGCGAATCACTGCGATTACTGAAGAAGAAGACGGCAACTATATAATTAACGCAATCGCGCATGACCCCGATAAATACCGTGTGATTGATGAAGAGCGCTCCCTGGGGGTCAGTAAAGAAAATGCAGTCGTTCCCTCTTTGCAAGTGCCGAGAAATTACCGCCTTGAAAATAGCGTTGTTTATAACGGCGGTGTCGCTCAAGCCGTGTTGATTATTGCTTTTGATGGCGATGATAATGCCGCTTACTATGAATATCAAACGCGCAGCAATAGCGGCAATTATTCTGACATACAAAAGACAAACATTAATCAGATAGAATTGCACTCAACAGGATGCACTTATACGTTTCGGGTACGTTCTGTCGGTTGGTTTGGTCAAACGAGCGGTTATTCAACATTTACTTGTAGTTCGTCTTTAGAGCAAAAAATTCCTGAAAATGTTAGCCGGTTTGTATCGGCACACAGCGGCAGTAACGCGATTTTAGAATGGGCGAAAAACCCAGAACTCTATGTCAAACACTATGAGATTCGTTTTGGTTTAAGTTGGGAGAACTCGATTCTAATCGCTGAATTAGATAGTACAACCTTGCATTTACCTAACCCTCGCCCTGGCACGTATTTAATTAAAGCGATAACTCATTGGGGCATTAAATCAACACAAGCGACGACACTAGAGCTCGTTGATATAGACGCGCTCAATATCATTAAGCAATACGATTATGCAGATGATGGTTGGCCGGGTGAATTTAATAAAACCGCTGTTAGTGAAGATAACTGTATTCAGCTTTTCTCATATTACTTTTGGGGCGGTATGACAGAGCACTGGGCTGATTACAGTGAGCAATGGCAAAACATTAAGCCGGGTGTTTTAGCAGCGGATATTAGCGAGGGTGATTATATTAGTCAGGTATATGACTTGGGTAAGGTGATGCGCTGTCGTCTGTATGCTGAGATGGAAGTCACCCAAAGCAATGCGGCTTTGTCCTGGGGTAATATGCAAAAAAATTGGAGCCATTACACGCTTGAAAATTCCTGGTCATGGTTAGGTTCGCCGGAAGCTTGTGGCTTTGAAGTGCAAGCGGCGACATCAACAGATAATCAAACGTGGACTGAGTACGGCCCGATTACCTCGAGTTTTAAACAGTTTCGATATGCAAGATTTAAAGTGATTTTGAAGCGATTTGACCCCCAATATACACCGGCGATTAAGCACTTACGTTGTATGTTTGATGTGCCAGAAATTGCTTATAACGTTGATAATTTTCCCGTGAGCGATAGCGGTTCGACGTATATCTACCCCGAAGCTTTACAACAAAAAGTCGCGGCGGTTGCAACGATTCAAAGTGGTGATACGGGAGATCAAATTAAATTACAAAAAACTTTATCACAAGTATTGGTTCAGATTTTTGATAAAAATGGTGTCGCGAAAGCTGGCGAAGTTGATTTATATATAAGAGGTCACTGATGCAAGACTTTAAAGTTAGAGAAATAACAGCAAATTCCAGCCCTGCGGATGATTATGCAAAGCTGGTTAATTCAATTCTCTCGAATCAATCGAACTTTTCAGGGGATAACGAACCAACCAACCCTGTGGGGGGGATGTTTTGGGTCGATACAAAAAATAAAAAACTATGGCAACGAAATAGTGCAAATACCGGGTGGATTGATAAAGGATTAACTGATTCAGCAATGGCGAGTATGGATGATCTAAAAGCGTACTCTGCTAGCCCTAATCTACTTGTTAATTCATTATTTGATGATTGGAATGGCTCTCCCCTGCCGAGACATTTTTGGAATTATTACCATGGTAATGGCCGTAATACCCAACTAACTAAAATTGCTGTGAATGCAGGCGACAGCATTGTAGAAAGTATGGCGAGCCTTATTGCTACTGATTATGTACACCGTGTTACAGAAAATGCTTATGCATTGAAAGTAAGTTTAGATGCAGGCAGTAGTGAATGGTCACTAAATCAGCAAGTATTAGTGCCTCGCGACTGTAAAATTTCACAAGGTGTTTATCTGTATATCGAGACTACCGGTGATGCTGACGTGCGTATCCATGATGACCCTTGGCCGATAGGTCATTCCCCAGTACCGAAGTCTGATTTTAATAAACCCATCAAATGGTTTCAGTTTAAAGAGACTAACGTGGCAGGCGGTGACTTAGGGTTTCTTATTTCTATAAGAGAATCTACCGCACCCATCACTGTGTATATTATGGCTCCCTGGCTGACTTATGGCTATTGTGATCACTGGGTAGATAGCTCTATAGGATCACGGACTTTAAAAGCATTAGAGCGTGGTGCGCCTTTTGTTTGTAGCAACCCTAATCCTTATTTCTCAGCATCGAATGGGGATGAGTATTTGCACACTCATAATCCTCACAGTCACACGATTACCCGTGAGTTTGTCGAGCCTGAGCATAACCAAATAACCAAAGATTTAAGTTATTACTTAGGAGGTTTTGACGGTGATGGCAATCGTAATGAGATGACAGCGTTAACTCATATGTCGCCGCGCTTTATGAAAGTCACGGTTACTAAAAATCCGTCTGCAAGTAATATCAATTTTACTTTGACCGGTGGGGGCGCTCCCTACACTTTCGCACAAGGCACAACAACCTCTTTTATTGGCCTATTTGGAGTAGAAGAGGGTCACGTTATACTTCGTGATGGCAGCCGTGTAAATGCAGGCACGATAAGAACAAACATAAAAAGCCAGATGTATCGAGGCGCGAGCGTCCAGGGGTATGGGCATTCTTATCATTGGGATTATTTCAGTATTAATACTGATGAAGGTACAGAGAAAATCGTTTTCTACCTGTCTGCTTACATGGTGTGTGCTGGCTACGCACGTTATTGGAATGAGATCGCAGTCCCCTCTTTGGTAAACACTTGCGACAAAGTGGGAGATACAGGTTATATGGTTAACCGTTCAACAGGTATGACCGAGCAATGGGGTACTGTCCAGGTTGCGGCGACTACCGAAGATACTTTTTGGTTGAATTTTCCGAAGGCGTTTGATTATGAATGTACTAATATAATTCTTACCCCCTTTGAGGCTACTCAAGATAATTTTAATGACATGCACCCCGTCGTGGTAGGAGCGCCAGAAAAAGGACGTTGCTTAGTGCGCTTTAATTGGACGACTGCGGGGACTAAACAGGCCGCTGGCTTTTCTTATATCGCAAGAGGACGTTAAGTAATGAAAGAATATATAGCAAGCTACGAAGAAGTCAGTGGGGAAATTACTCAATTTAAAGTTGTTAAAGATTTACCTGTTATCGCTGATGGTGATATTCCTTTAATTCCAGATATTGATTATGAAGTTGATGGCGAAGAACAGCCAGTATTACCCAATTTTATAATTGATACTAGTGCTATACCGAAGCCTTGGATAGAAATTAGCAGTGAAGAGCATGACAGCATTGTAAACAACCCGGGAAAATACATTGTTCGAGATGGGAAAGTTGATAATAAATTGACCCCCGAACAAGAAAAAACAGCCCTCCTAGAGCTTAACGTCAAAACGTTAAAAGCGCGCCGTGATACTGAAAAAACAGCGCCCATAACTTATAACAACCAGGTCTTTAATGGTGACTTTGTGACACGGGATAACCTTTTTTTCAGCATTTTTGAGTACGATGCTTTAGCTGGTAAAAACCCTGACGGGACGATTAACTGGACCCTGTACGATAACACCACGACGCCCTTAACTAAGGATGATTTAAGTGCCTTGTTGCAGCTTATTGTAAACCGCGCTGAGCTACTTTATGGCTTGGTACAAGCGTTAGAGGCGCAGATAGTTGCAACGCAAACAGAAATTGATCCTGACTCCATAGATTGGGATGTGCTGAAGAGTCTTGAACCATGACAGGCGGTGCTAGAAGTGGCGATGTAGTCGCTTATCGAGGCACAAGCTTTATTTCGTCGATTGTGCGGTGGTGGACAAAATCGCCCTACTCTCACATAGGCGTGATTTGGAAAATTAAAGATCAGCTATTTTTTGTTGAGGCGCTTATTTTTAAAGGCGTGCGTATTATCCCGCTCGATAAGCTGCCTGATCAATATGATGTGATTAAAACACCGGTGAATATGATCAGTGATGCCGAGGTTTTCATTTTGAAGCATATCGCTGATAAATACAGCGTCATGGATGCAATTCGTGCAGGGCTTGGTTTAAAGCAAAAAGACCATGGCGGTTGGCAATGCGCCGAGTTTGCCGCTCAAATCTTAAAGTGTTGTGGTATGGCACTGCCAGAGCGTGAAAATTTAACCCCCATCGAATTAATTGATTTGATAAAGAAGCATTGATTATGGTGTTTATTCGTAAGTTTTGGATGTATGGCATTGGCGGAATACTTATACTCGCCCTTGTTTTGTTGTGGCGTTATGAAACCCGACAAAGCGCACAGCATGAAGTTCGCCATGAAATCGCACAAGCGAGTTGGAAACACAATACTCAAAAATTTTACTCAGAGCAGGAGCGACTTAAAAATATTCAATTGCGTTACTTTTCAAAACTGGCTGCAAGAGATGAGGAACATGATGATGTTGATCACGAATTGCTTCAATCGCTGTATGAGAGTAAAAACTGGTCTGATACTGATATTCCTAGTTCCATTTTTGCTAAGCTGTGCCAAGCGAAACTCGTTGATCAATCACAGTCACATCGATGTAAGTCCGCCATACAGCTTATTAAACCAGTGCAAAATAACAAAGATTCAAGGACAAACTAACAAGGCCGCTCTGACCTGGGGTGTTGAAAATTATCAGTCACTAGAGCAGTGCAATACTCAGATAAGTCACCTGCGCGAGTTCTATCACCTAGATCAGCCTAGCCCCTAATCGTCTTATAACGATAATCGAAAGCTGTCGCCCCTTCTTCTTGCTCACCAACCCATTTATCAAACTCCACTTCTGCGGCATCGTAAGCTTTTGTTATATTTGAATGAGTGACTTCAAACTCAACACAGAGCGTTTTGTGTGGATAGATGAGGTCAAAAGTGTATAAATAGCCTTTAACCTGGCCGGATTTTTTACGTTGTTTCTTCTTGTTAGTTCGCATGAATACTCACTGTACTTAGTAAACAGAGACTTAAAGGTAGACTCTCATTACATAGTATCTTGTTGTTATTTAAGGTACATAGAATACATAAATGTTTATGTTTCTTATGTACACATAATTTCTTTTGTTTGTTATGTTTACTTGAAAACAGATTTAACCTTATCTTTTGGTTTTAACTTAATTTCACCATGACGGTTTTCGTACTTCTTAATCGCTGTCCTAAAAGCATCATTGACCACATCTTTTATGTTGATGCGTTCCCAATAAGAAATACCTTCAATTTTATCCGCTAGATTTTTATCAACTAGGTATGTTTTTCTCATCTCACCTTCAGCGGGTTCATCGCGCCTTCGACCACTTTTTTTCGCAATGACCTTATGTGCCGCTGGCTCTGCTTTTTTTGTTTCGGTCTTCTTTGGAGTTTCTTTTTTTGGTTGCTCTTCTATCACAGGTACATCATCAAATCCCGATGTAGTTTCACTGTTGCTACTGAACATATTTTTAAAGTCTTTACCCATTATATATCCTTAGTTATTATGTTTTTTAATTTTTCTATGTAATTTATGTATACATAGAAATGTTTTTCTATGCGCTTAGTTCGTCAGCAACATTTTTATAATCAACAGCACCATTAGATTTTGTGTTGTATTCAAAAATATCTATTCCATGTGCTTGGGCTTCAGTCAGAGATACATTGGTTCTAATCCTAGTTTTAAATACTTTTGCCTGGTAGCGATTTTCAACAGCTTTAGCTATATCTTTATGAATTGCTTTTCTGCCATCAAACTTAGTTATCAAAATTCCACATATGGTAAGGCTTTTATTCAATGCATCTTTCATAGTTTTAAAATGTTTTTCAAAAGTGCTTAACCCTTCAAGAGCGAAAGGCTCAGGCTCTACAGGAATCAACATGGTTGTTCCTGCGGTGATAGCATTCATCATTAGAATACTGATTGTTGGACCACAGTCGATAATGACCTCGTCATATTTTTCTACAACAGGGCTAAGAACTTTCTTTAAAACTTGCTCTCTAGCTGGTGCGCTAATGAGTTGTAATTCAAGGGCAGCTAAATCGAGGTCTGATATAACAATATCTAAATTTTCCTTAATGGAGACAGGATGAACAGTTTCACGTTTGTTCATTGCTGAAAAAATAGTGTGTTCTGTTGAATTAGCTTTATTAAAGTGATTTGTTAAATTGCATTGAGGGTCAAGGTCAACAAGTAAAACCTTTTTTCCTTTTTTAGATAATGCAGCACCTAGATTAGCGGCTGTGCTAGTTTTTGCAACGCCGCCCTTGTGGTTAGCGATCACTCTTATGTTTGTCATGGATAACAACCTTGCTATGTTTAAATTATTTAATATGTTGAGTATGTATCAAAATAAGATTATGTCAAATAAAGAGTATATGTTTAAATTAAAAACATAATATTCAAATATTATTATGTATACATAATAACTAAAGAAAAGCCCCGGAGCTAAGTTGAAATAAAAGGGGCTTTTCAGTTGAGAGGAAAGGAGAAAACTCTCAATTAATTGATAGCACAGTGAGTAAAAAAAACCTCACCACGGGGAGTAGTGAGGTGCTATTTGGATTGCCTAATAATAAAGTGCAATTAATCTAATGCAGATACTGTGCCATCAAAATTAAGTGCCCCAAAAAAAGCCCTCAATAGGGTGAAGAGGGCGAGTGAGTGTCAAGTATTGGATGAAACACTCACTATTGATATCGACATGAATATAATAAAGTTTGATAAAAGAAAGCCTCTAACGGCCAAGGTGCTTGTGTGTTAGAGGCTTTCGGATATAAGTGGGTTTGGGATGCCACTCATGTTTAAGTCTATCTGTTTTCTATTGGTTTTCAATTTTTCGCAAAAAAAGCCCCTCGATTGGCAAGAGGGGGAAAAGGCACAGCCTAGGACGCGGAGAAACGCCCTTACACTATTTTAGAATAAAAACACAAATTTCGTTGACAGCTTGTTTTTAAAGAAGGTGGAGTCGAAAGCCACCTCGGAAGTGCATGAGGAAGCTTTCGGTGTGAGCTAGCCTTAGGGGATTGCTCACATTAAAAGTTTATCTTCTTTTCCTCTGTCTTCAATGATGCGCCGCACTTGTTTTTGTGATTTCTTTCGATAATCGCCCTTATCGAAAGTAATAAAATAAAGAAAAAGTAAAATAAAATGACTGGTGAACAATAAATATAAGGGAGGGGGTACAGGGGGTTTTTCGCGCGCGCCTGGGGGAGAGATACCCCCACAGTTTTTCAAACTAAAACATTTGCCTCTTACACAGTATCCTTAAAGTTAAAGCATGTAGATTTAATGCTATCTTCAAAAGCACTTACAAACTTCATCAACTCTACATTTAGCATCTCAATAGCCACACTAGCGCCACATTCTTCATTCATTAATACTTTATCTAACTCGCAATCTTCCATATAAATAGGGGTATCATTCACATCCATACGAATGAAACATTTATTGCTTAGCACTGGTTTTAATGGCCGCCCTTGGCTACACACCCACCTCACAATAACAATAGCAGGAGTAGCGTTGCTATGAGGTTGAAACTTTAAGGATACATAACCCTCACATTTTAAAATGTCAAAATCAGTAACTTCAAAAGAAAAGTTATTTAAGCTCGGTTTATTAAAATAGGTGTAAATTTCTTCTTTAGTCACTGTTTGACTTTCAATCTTCTGAAATATATCTGAGGGCATCAATTATTTCCTTGTAAAATAGTAAGTAAAAATACTAGACAACAACGGCAATAAGCCTATCTTAGCAATCTCTAAAATAGGACCATTCTTGTCAGGGTGCCACGCATACAACCCGATGCAAATAAGCAGCACAACGACAACCATCACTGCAAACCACACAGCCATTTTAGCCCTATGTTGTGGTGTTATATCATCTGCTGTGGGCTGTTGTTGAGCACTCTCATCTAAATCAGGCGTGCCTAGATCAATCTGATCATCATCGTTACTCATGCTCTTAGCTCACCCCTGGGATATGAAGAGCAACGCGCTTACCTTGGGCATTCTCAACCTCAATTGAGCCATTCTTGCCTGCTAAGCGTAACAACATCTCTGTAATTTCTACAGAACGACGAAGAGCTTCACCACCTGACGTAGCTCTAAGCCTTTCTTTGATCTTGTCTAATTGCTCTAAAGTATCAGGTAGCATCTGCACTTGAACATTTTTAAGCTTTTGTTCCATAACTAAATCTCACTATATTATCATGGATATATCATGATAATAGCATGAAAATATCATTATACTAACTAATTCTGTTCTTGCGGTGATTCTGCTGGCTTAGGAGAAGGTCAAGTTAGCCCGAGAAACCACAATTTAGTAAATTCTTGTTCTTCGGTGAACCTTATTTTATTGCATGATTGCATGACGCTTGAATTGAGGGGTAAATAACCATCTGGGCGACATCAACATGTAAAGGACGGGTCACTGCATAAACAACCGCGTCCGCAACGTCAGAAGGAGCGAGAGGCTTAATACTTTTATAATACTTATCTGCTTTTTCCTTGTCTTTCCATCTAACCTCACTGAATTCTGTGTGAGTCGCACCTGGGGAAATTTCTGTTGCACGCACACCTGTACCAAGAAGATCTATCCTCATAGATTGTGTTAAGGCTTTAACTGCGTGTTTAGTAGCGCTGTACACATTCCCAACTGGATAATGATCATGCCCTGCAATCGAACCAATATTTACGACATGTCCAATACCTCGATCCACCATAACTGGTAGCAAAGTATTTGTGACGTAGAGAAGACCTTTCAAGTTAGTGTCAATCATTGTATCCCAACTAACAGTAATGCCATCTTGTATTTTTAAACTATCCAGCGCTAATCCTGCATTGTTTACTAAAATATCAACTGGTGAGGGCAGGTTGCTTAGTAATGAACTCACTGTACTACTATCACGAATATCTAGCTGTATCACGGTAACATTAACACTGTGTCCAGTTGATATCCTATCAGCAAGTTCGTTCAATCTGTCTAAACGGCGTGCAACTAAAATCAGGTTTGCTCCTAGTTCTGCAAGTGCTACAGCTACAGCTTCTCCTATACCGCTTGATGCGCCTGTTATTAAAGCAGTCTTTCCTTGTAATGATATAGACATACAAATAAAATTCCTGTGTAAATTTATTTTCAGCGTTTGTAAATATACCAGAATTATACCTATTTTAAGTTTTGCTTATGAGCATATTATTGGTTAACATGTTCTAGATTTAGACGTTAGGAAATAAGAAAAATAAAACGGTACACGTTACGTGTGGAAAAAAGTTATCAAAAAGCTTAGCTCATGGATTTTTCATGTCTTACGTGGTATCGCCCTTAAGAAGATAATAGCCAGTACGAAAGGAACACAGTACCGCTGGAATAAGACACAATATGATCATGTGACACGTCAGCATGTTATCCATTACACAACAGGCCATGCACGCGTTACAAAAAAAGCATATGCAAATGTTATACAAGCTCAGCCTGATTTTATCAAAGGTTTTAACCATACTGACAGCCAACTCATTCATTGGTATTCAGGCTACGACAAAGGTTATCAAAAAGGGAGGGCAGAGGGAATATTAGAAGGTTGGAACCTATTAGCAACAACGTTGCAAACAAAGAAAACTAAGAAAAGTACCAAGTTAAAAATGACAAGACGTAGAAATAGGATTAAAAAAGAAAACAATGAAAGCAATAGTTAATTTTTTTATAAACCAAATAATGAATACAGATAGAAGGCCATATAAATTTTATCCATTACTGGCAATAATACTTTCAGCTACGATGATTGCGGCGAATGTTTTAGCCATTAGATTTATAGAGTTAGATAATATTTTTGGCATCCCACTACCTTATCATATGGTATTTCCTGGAGGCATCTTTGCGTTCCCATTGACATTTACTGTTTTTGATATCGTTACACAGCACTATGGGAAGGAATACTCCAACGCCTTGGTTTGGTACAACATGATTGGACATGGAGTTTTTGTAGCTTTTATCTCTATTGCACTGCATATCACACCAATGGCATCTCATGCCTTAGACCAAGCTTTTCATACATCTATGGCAACCTTAGCTAGTTTGTATTGGGCTGCCTGCATAGCATCCGCTTGTGCTTACTTAGTTAATAACCACCTATTAGCTTGGTTAAGAGAGAAATTTAAACGTCATGATGACAAGCATGAAATTACATCCTTTATTTTTAGATCGATCACTTCTACCTGGGTAGGTGAATTAACATTCAGCATTGTATGGACACTCTTATTTCTTTCAAAACACCTATCATTTAATAATTTAGTAGATATTTTAATTTGCCAAACGTTCATTAAAGCTATGTATGAAGTGCTTATGTCTCCAGTTGCGGGTGGTGTGATATGGTGGCTTAAAAAAGCCGAGCCTGTTTCATACGAGCATAGATTCACTGATGGAGCCATGCCTCCACCAGGATTTATACCAGAAGAGAGAGCATAAGCTCTCTTTTTATTTCTTGGCGATAATATAGGCGCGAGGGATATCTAAAAGTAGCTGACCATCCACAGCTTGATTTTCAAACCCTTTTTGTATAGTTTCCCAGAATATTTCAATATAACGATCTGTTAGCTCTAAATCATATGCTTTTTGATTCAGTAAGGGTGTTGCTGTTCCCGATTTAAAAATGGCTAAAGCAGTTTCGACATTACACAACGTTTTAAAATGTATCGTCTTTTCTAACAAAATAGAAAAACCAACTTCTTTCATGTAGTGTACTAATGTATGCTGAGACTGCATATTTGCAGGAAACTTATACCCATCAATAAATGGGCGACTTTCATCGTTTACGCGCAGTGTTTGGAAAGCGTGCCAAAACTGAGGAGTAACCTCCGTTTGACTCTGAATTGCAAGATAACCTTCGTTCTTTAATGCACCATAGTAGGAAGCAAAGGCACTTTCTAAATCAGGGATGTAGTATGTTACAGAATTAGCTGTAATTAATTCATACTCATTTTTTTCATTTAATTTAGAAGCGTCTCTTAAAACATATTCGATGTTGCCCCCTAAATCAGCAGCTTGCTCCAGCATTTTTTCTGATGTATCAATACCTGTTACATAGTCAAAATCATCTGCTAGTTTCCGTGTTAGATAGCCAGTACCACACCCTAAATCCAACACATTGGAGGCAGGCGATGCTGAACAAAAAAATTTAATATCACTGTATAATACATCGGCAGCTTCATTTTGTGACATGGCTATTTGATCGTATATACTAGCTTTTTCATTAAAATTCATAAGGTCTCTCCTTGATTTTCTGGAGCCTTTTATTGATACTTTTTGGTATAGTCTCTAGAATTGGCTATTTTACAGTACGCATCAAAAACTTAAAAGCCAATTTTTATTTACCTATGGGGTGGTATATCCAAGAATGCGGTTCGCTACACGTTTAGAGACAGCGTTATTTTCTTCTAGATCAACTCTTGATGATGTTGTTAACTCGACTTCTATCCCAAAAGCTCGATTATACCAGTTACTTAGTGGAAGAGTAACAGCTCCTAACAGTGAGGAAGCAAAAACTTTATCTGATTATTTTGACATACCTTTAAATGACATTATTAAGTGGGCCGAAGGCGAAGTGTCATTTGCAGATGTGTTAAACAGTTGCATTGAAGAGAAGGGTGTGACAGCTCAGGCTGTTGCGAATGGTACAGGTTTAAACCATGCAACAATTAGCCGATTGAAAAGTGGTAACAATAAAAAGCCAAGCTTTGAAGTAGTTGCAAAGCTTGCAAGGTATTTTGGGAAAACTATTGCTCAGATGCGTGGTGAAGCGCCTCTTCACCAAGAAGATGAAAACTATATCCCAGAATTGGCCTTGTCTAATGTTATAGATCATTGCGATAATTACAGTACACCGTATCGAGTTCGAGTAGAGCCAAGTTCATATTTTCAACGAGAATATTTATTAAAAGTGAATCAAGGGCGTGATGCCCATTCAGGTGATATTTTCGTCGCAGCAATAGGTGATAGCAGCCCTGCGTTATTTATTTTTAGAGATGAAGATGAGGGCACCGTAACCCTTTACGACATTAAATGCGAGTCTGTAATTGAAACTGATTTAGAGAATTTAGACTGCTTAGGTACAGTTGAAACTCTTGAGGTAACAGACTAACTCAAGGGTTATTGCCATATATATCCTCCGCTAATTGTGCGTGCATTAAAAAAACTTGCACATCATTAAAAACACACCTAAACTCTTATAATAGTCAAAGACATGCACGGAAATTATAAGAAGAGTATTGATGATAAGACCCACACCGACAAGGCTATTTTTTGACACTGTCAAAACTGTTTTTTCGTATAAAAGTCGATTAGAATCCTTTTGTTGCTCTTATGCAAAACAAAGACTTATAATGGCCTGCGAGAGTTTTAGTTTTTTAAATGAACTTAGGGTATTAAATGTAGAAAATTTTAACTGATAGGAAAAGAGATTAGGCGATCAGCCCCACGAGAATTCTTTCTTAAGTTTGGCGACTAGGTAAGAAATCTCAGGGGCCTCACAGAATCGATACGTAAAGTATAGGTTTTGCGTACCTTTACGTCAACACATTTTCTGTGCTTGATTGCGTTTTCTCTTCGTATTTACAAATTTGTAACTTTTGGAGACGCAAGTGAACATCACCTTAACTGATGAAAATCAGAATATTTATACCATAGCCGAATTAGCGCGATCATTTAAAATCAGAGGTATTACACGAGAAGTTTTAGACCTTCTGATAGAATTCACTAACAAAAAAACCAAAAAGTGCGAGATGCACACTAAAGTTTTTGCCGATAAGCTTAATTGCTCAGTGCGCTCTGTCGAAATAGCCCTAAACAAACTAAGCGATCTTGGACTTGTTGTAGCGCACCAAATTAAAAAGTTTTTCAGCAAAAAAGGTGTACTTCATACCAAGACTATCGAACTAAATATAGCCACTACGGTAGCGAAAAAAAATTCGCAGAAGACCGAAAAAAAATTCGATGTATATAATACAGTAGATAAATCTACTTTAAAGAGTAAGAGTGAGAGTGAGAATATAGCACCTCCAAAAAAGGAAGTTTCACCGAAAGTTGAAAACAAAGACGATCAAGAATACACAGCAGGTTTAACCAAAAAGCAATCGCGTGATTTATTTTATGACACCTTCAAAACTCTTTACCCCAAGAAAACAAACTTAAAAGAGGCTTGCCGCTATTGGCAACGGTACAAGCTTGCAAACCATGCAGCAACCATTGTTGAAATGTTGGTATACAAAAACGAAAACGAATTTAAAACAACTGAAATTCGTTATATCCCAAATGCCGAGAAATTCTTAAAAGCATTCGATTGGCGTGAAGACTTCACAGTGTTACGCGAAGCTGAATCCGTACACAATAACAACGCAAAACGCTTTAAACATAAGCAACAAACGAGAGTCCACAATCCTTTAAGTCAAGAATATTACCATGAGCAATGTGAATTGAATAACTATTGTTCGGAACCCCTCATTAATTCCATGGTAGGCGAAACATATGATCATAACAATGGTTTTGGCATTTAATAAAAATACTGAAGCATTGTGAGTAGTTTTGTGATGATAAATGTTTTGTCGTTGTTAAGGGCAATGGAATTTGAAAGTTTTATTAATTTTACCGCACCTGTATTGATCTAACATAAATTTCTAACATTTAAAACATTTTTAATTAAAACGACCAAAACGACCAATTTTTGGTCGCGGCAAATTAAATCTTTTTGCTAGCATGGCAACAACTTGTGAGGATGTGTGATATGAAATGGACCGATTACGAAAAAGAATACTTGAAAGAAAACTATGGATTAAAAACAGGTAAGCAAATCGCCGTTGACCTCAATAAAACCAGTGACCAGGTCTACTCAATGGCAAAGCGTTTAGGACTGGAAAGAAATAGAGGGACAGATACACAAATTCCTTTAAAAGAGGCTGTTATTTCTTTGGTCGAAAACGGGTTTACGGTGATATTTGATAATAATTCTGCGGTGAAAGTTATTAAAAAAGAGGCTGGTTAAAATGGCAATAGTCAGTGAAGAGATGATCAAACAGGTTGGTCTAGAAGAAGCTTACTTCATTAGTTGTTTGTTGTCGTACATCAAAAAGCATAAAGAGGAAAAAAGAAATTTTTATGATGGGCGGACATGGAACCGCTCAACATGTGAAGGTTTATCTGAATCATTGGCGGTGAATTGGTCTGCTGACAAAATGGGGCGAGTGGCGCGCTCGCTGATTAAGAAAGGTATTTTGATCAAGGGGAACTATAACACAATTTCGTATGATCGAACCACCTGGATTGCTTTTGTTAATGAGCGCCAAATTTTTAATTTCCATAGTTACCACTTTGAAGATTATCCACTTGAGAAAAAGCAAAAAACAGCCCCATTTGAAGCTGAAAAAGAGCCTGAAAGCCAGGAAACACGCCATTCTTCAAATTTGCAGAATGCATTTTGTAAAAATACAGAATCCATTTTGCACGGTTGCGGTGACTATACCAATCCCAATACAACAATCCCAATACATAATAATAATATGTGCGCTGACACGCACGAGCCTGATTCTACCCCTCATTCTGTTGACCAAGAAGAACGAAAATACAAAACCAGCAAAGGCCACTATCTCACGGGTGAAAAACTAGATGCATTCGAACGCATTTGGGAAGCCTACCGCCATAAGTCTGAATTACCTGAAAACAACTACAGCAAATCAAACAAAGCCGCAGCCGCTCACTCATTCCTAAAAAATTGGCCTGACATAAAGCAAGATGTATCGCTGGTGATTCAACAAGCAGAGGTTGAAGCACATAACCGAGCGGTGAAAAGCATGGCTGATTCACAATTTAGACCAAAGCACCTAGAGGGCTGGTTAACAGAACGTCGATGGACCCAAGAAAGCACGATGATTGATGAAAAAATCTATTTAGCGAGAGGGAAGCAACATGGCAATGCAGGCAATAACTCAAATCAACTCACAGTTGCAGAGCGATTACAAAGACTCCACCAGAAAAGACTCGCAGAAGAAAACCGCTGATGAATTTGGGCCGGACTTATCAATTTCAGCTTTTTTGGATGAGCTTAACTTGATCAAGTCGTTTTTAAATAACAAAACTGATGATCAAGTTGAAACGATCACTAAGGATTGGTGGGAAGCGATTGGTGATTTTCCTGAAGCGGTTTGGTATGAAGCTAAAAAACGCTTAGTCAAAGCTTGCATGATTTTCATGGTAACACCCGGCGAATTTCGCAAGATGTGCGAAGAGGTGGAACCTGAAGAGTTGGGTTACGCGAGTACGAAACAAGCCTATACCGAATGTTATTTTAATATTCACCAACAAAATAAGATCACTCAGCCGCGCCGCTGGTCACACCCCACCGTATTTATCGCCTCAGAAGCCCTTAGAGCGGAAAACTGCGGCAGGGGTATAAGTGAGCATGGTCAATTCAAGAAAGCCTATTTAGCGGCTATTTACCGCGATTTAAACGGTAGTCGTTTGCCATGTCCTCCGGTTGTGTTGCCAATGCTGGATAGAAAACAGGGTAAAAGCGATCAATGCGCTAACAGTCACCTTGCAAAACTTAAAAGCAAGTTTGGAGGTTCAACGAATGCCTAGAATTTCAGCAGGTGAGCGTGTCTTTCATATGCAATGCAAGTTAGAAAAAATAACAATGCCTGAACAAGAGTATCAATTTCATGACTCAAGAAAATGGCGCTTTGATTTTGCGTGGCCTGAGCAAAAAATCGCCGTTGAGGTTGAGGGTGGGACGTATGCCAAGCGGACGAAAAGTCGTCATACCACAGGCGTGGGGTTTGATGGTGATTGTGAAAAGTATAACGCAGCGGCAGAAAACGGCTGGCGTGTATTTAGGTACTCAACAAAACAAGTGAATGCATTCATTGCTATTCGACAAATGAAGCGAGTTTTAAAGGGTTGTCATGCTGAAGATTGAAAAACATGAATGTGAATTAATTACTAGCGAATTTCGTGATCTAACCCTTGACGATATAGCGGAAGCTTTAGGTGTAGGTCTTGATGAGTGTAAGAAAAAGTGGAAAGAGCACAAGCAGCCGTATAAAACGCGTCAGGCGCTTTTTGAAGAACATTATAAGCTAGGCTTACGGACGAAGTACGAGATGTATGTATATTCTCGTCAGGCGAGGATTAACGAGCTGCGCGATTTTATTGTAAAAAAAACGGATGCAGTTAATTGTCGCGCACTTGAGCAACCCACGCCTTTTATTGTTAGAAAATATTCAAAGAAAGAGCTGAAAGGGAGGCTCAGGGTATGAAAGCGATGAAGCTATTTATTTCTGATTTAGAGCAGGGGACACGATTTTTACTTGTAACAGTGATTTTGTTCTATGCCTGTACTTTAGCGGTTTACTTAGTGCAGTGGAGCTTAAGTTATTTTACAGATGATGTGAGTGCTGACTTAGGGAGTGCGCTGATTACATCTTACTTTCTTATCGTGCTCTCCATTTTTGTAGGTACATTTTTTAAAAAACTAAGGGATAGTAATGATTAGAGAATCTAAAGGCTTTGTAGAGCAAGCAAATCATCAGGTGGATAAAATACTAGACCTTGTTAGAGATACAATTATGACCGATGCCGATAATATGACTGATTTATGTGATCAAGTTTCTTATATTGTTTATTCCCTAAATAAAATAGTAGGTCTTTTTATCTCCTTTCAGCTTGATTCTGCGGCTCAAGTTAGCGAAGAAATGAGAAAAGAAGTCTTTAATGTAATTCACAACTCTCTGCTTCGAAAGATGAAAATTACCAGGATAAGCAGTGGTTCTATTAATGATGGGGTGATTCAGTGATGGCTAAAATTGGGGAGCTAGATGATTTTTCTCGTGAGTTTACCGAGGCGGAGATTGCACATTATCTTGTTGAGCGCGGGGATGCGAAAGGCTTTATTTTTGACGTCCTAACGAAGTGTTATAAGGATAATTTCACAATACAAATGGTCGCTTATAAGCACATTGGCATTTTACTAGACCGAGTTAGAAATAGTATAGATAAATCTAAGGAATTATAATGGACGAGCAGGCAAAACAAGCAAAAGCTGATTTTTTAAAGTATACAAAAAACCACTCACTAAAGGTTGTTGTAGATGATGGAGTCAACCGTCATATAACGTTTAACCATAATGACGAGATAGAGTATGCCTTTACGATAACAACCTGGCGTTATCATTTATGCATTGGTGGTGATTTTGGCACGTATGTTTTTAGTCGTACTGAGGATATGTTTCGGTTTTTTCGAGGCCGTACAGATATTCATCCTTGTTATTGGGGTGAGAAACTAGTTAGCAACAGCACGTTTAGAGGTCATAAGGAATTTAGTGAGGAGGTGTTTAATACGGCCGTAAAAGATCACTTTGATTATATGATCGAAGATGATGAAGAGTACAGTGAAGAAGATAGGGCTAAGCTCTGGGAGGAAATCAAAGAACAGGTTTTAGACCCTTTTGATGAAACAAGCGCAATTGATTCGTTAACTAATTTTACAACAGATTATGATTTTGACTTTATTGATCTGAATGCGTCTTTTGATGATTATACAATATCATATTTAATTTGCTTGCATGCCATTGTAGCTATCATATCGAAATATGATGAATATAAAGCCGACTCCTTAGAAAAAATAGCATCTTAGGGGGTGGGTTATGGTTGATGAGGTTATTAAATTAGACGAGGAAACGCCAGACAGAAGGCTCGCTATATTGACGCTCTTAAAAAGCCATAAAATAGGCGAGTATCAGGCGTGCATGGATTTGCATAAACATTTCAACGTGTTTAGTAATAAGTGGCTCTTTGTTTCGGGTTTCATTTTTATTGTTACATTTCTGGCGTTTAGCTTTTTTACTGACTTACAGAGGGGGTTCGACCTTATTGCGACTATTTTATTTGGCATTTCGCTTTTAATTTCTGAGGTTAGAGAAAACCGACTACAAAGTATTGTTTTAGATCAAGCTGAGAAAAACCTACAGGAAAGCAAAAAAATTAATCAATTGATATGTGATGAACTTAAAAGTAGAGAAAGTGAGGTTATTGATGAATAAGCATAATAAAGAACTAATCAAGTTAGCAGAGGTTAATTGTGAAAAGGTTTTTAAGGATATAGAAACAAATGTTATAGAAACAGAAGAATCTATTTCTGGAGCAGATAATCAAGTCTATTACTTTACAGGCTTTATAAACATGCTGATTGACCGTCTGATGGATTATGAGTTGGAAGTAGTAGAGCCATACTCTAAACAATTACAAAAAGATTTGCTAAATAAGTTTGATAATAGGGTAAGAGTAAAATTTAAAAAACTTATTGAGCAGGATATGGCTAAATGCGCGGTGTAAACAAGGTTATTATTGTCGGTCGTTTAGGCCAAGACCCCGATGTTCGTTATACCCAAGGCGGTGATGCTGTTGCAACGCTATCAGTGGCGACCTCAGAGCAGTGGAAAGATCAGCATGGCGTGAATCAAGAAAGCACAGAGTGGCATCGTATTGTGTTGTTTAGCGGTCTAGCAAACATAGCAAAAGACTATCTAAGAAAAGGTGCTCAGGTTTACGTTGAGGGAAAAATAAAAACGCGTAAATGGAAAGATAGCGAAGGAAAAGACCGTTATACCACCGAAATCGTTGGTAAAAATATGCAAATGCTAGGGGGTGGAGACAGGGATAGAGTGCAACAGCAACCCCAACAAAAAGCACCCCTACAGCAGTCGCCAGGTCAACAAGCGTTTATAGCGAGCCAAGAGCAAAATCGTTCAGTAGCGATTGAACAGATTGGAGAGGATATACCCTTTTGAATATGTAAACAGTGAAAACTATGTATACATAAAATACTCAATAAACCAGATAACCATAATTATACCATTAACCTAAGCAAGCTTTAGCAACAGCGCTGAAATTCAAGAATTGTAAGTTTGTGCGAAGAGTCATTTTAATTGCAAATTTAGTATAGGGGGAGCTATGCCGCTAACCAATCAGCAAATAGAAATTAAATTAAAAAATTGGGGTGATTGTGTGCAACGCTATGCGGACTCCGTGGGTTGGCCGCAGTCGATTTTTATGTCGATTTGTAAGTATGGTGGGATGCGAGTGCATGGTGGCTATATTGCAGGCATGCCATATCTTAATCTTGAAGATCAAGAAGCGGAACAAATTAATAGCAATGTGGCTTGTTTATTTACAAGCGGCCCTGAAGATGCACAAATTGCGAGGGTGCTAGTGCTTGAGTATTGTGCAGAAGGCTCAACAGAGCGCAAACGACAAGATAACAACATTAAAAAAGCATCATGGTTCAAATATAAAAGCCAAGGAGTGCTTTATCTCAAAGGTTGCTTATCACGTCCGATTAACTTCTAGGCCGTTTCTGTAGTGGACTGCATTTTTTTCATAATGTTAATGGCGTCGTAAACTTCTTTTGCTTTTAATAGCTCTTGGTATTCTTCAACGGTAATAATCTGGACCGGGTTTTTACCGTGAGTCGCTACTGCTACACTTTCTCCCTCGCAGACGTCACCGATAATTTGAGACACGTTTTTACGAAACTCGCTTAAACTGTATTGTTTGCTCATTGCTGTTCTCCCATGCTGTTATTTTTATTATGGGTGATTAGCTCTAAAATGTACAGAAATAGCTTATAAAAGTACAAATTTAACTGCTATGTATATTTAGATAAATTTTTTATTTTGATTCTAAGGGCTTGTAAGGGGCTTATATTCGATGTTTTGCCTTCGTTGGCTTGTGGCAAGTAGTCATGTTTATGAGGTTAAGCTATTTAAGCGACCTAATCGCTCCACTCTGCCGATTTACGTCAATTTAACAAATATCATTATAAACATTGTACTATTTAATTGATTTATTTGTACAATTTACTATTATTAAAGTAGCAGGACAGCAAAGAGACCCCCACCGCAACGACCAACATTCACCCGGACGCCGAGGAGAGGGGAGCCTGGGCGCTCGCTAATTGAAAAACTAAGCTATAAACAAAATACAAAAAACATTAAAATAATTGTACAAAATACTTGCATAATTTGTACAGTGAGCCATACTTATAATGTAAGTAAGAAATGACTCTTACTTACCTCTAAAAGGAAACTAGCTTATGGAAAAGCTAAAACAAAACTCAATCATCGCCGTGTATAACAAACTGGTTGATGTTTATCTAAATAACAAACTTTTCATTTTTAACGATGAGCGCCAAGTGTTAACAGCCTACTTTGAGGCTGCAAAATACTTGCAAGAGCGCTCACGGGCGAAAGTGATCAAAAAATTAGGGGGTGTTGCTGATGTAATGCTGAACACGTCACGAGGTGAAATTGATTTATTGGTCAATGACTACCTAGAAGGGCAACGGTTAGCCAGCCGCAAAACTAGACTAACCGCTTAAAACCAACTGCTGTTAGGTGTTGGACGCACCTAGCAGCCTTGCAAGTATTGGACACACTTACATAAGGAAATATAGCAATGGATAACTTCACGATCAAGCAAGCTCTTAAAATTTTCGGCCTAACAAGTGGCATTTTTTCAGCCTTGGAGATTAAGAAAACTTATAAGCGTTTAACGATGAAATATCACCCTGACCGCGAGGGCGGCAGCAAGGAATTAATGCAAGCGCTACTGCAAGCCTGGAATATTTTAAAAGGGCTTAGCGAGGTGAATGCAAGCGAAATATTTGCCAAAGATGAGCAATACAACGCGAACTACTCAAAGCAATACGCAAACGATGCAATCATTGAAAAACTAAAGGAAGCACTCGCAGCATTTAAAGACTTTGATAGTTTAGATTTAGAAGTGTGTGGAGTGTGGTTATATCTACACACTGACTTAAGAGGGGAGCAACACAAGGCCACCCGCGAAGAGATGAAAACAGCGGGCTGGAAATGGGCAAAAAATAAAGGCTGTTGGGTGTTTAACCCTGAGAGCGAAAAAACAAAACGCTCAGCGCGTCGAACGGGTTGGAATATGGATAAAATACGCGCCACACATGGCTCTAGCAAGTACAAGGGTAAAAACAAGCAAAACCGCTTGAGCTTTGCACAAGCTTAATTTTGGGGGTGGCAGTCGTCACCCTTTCCCCTCTTAAGTTAAAAGGAATTAATGCAATGAGTGATGTTATTGTTATCAATGAAGAACTACAACAAGGAAAAAAAGAAACACCCCTCGGCTTTCATTGGGGGCGGTTTGATTTAAGGTGTATTCGTGAGGCTATAGCTTGTTATGGTTCTGGGCGCAGCTTTGATCATCACAGTGGAGATATAACCCTTTATGAAAATCTAGCTTTTCGAGAGTTTGAACCAGTAGAGCTGATTAACAAGCCTGAACTAGCAAAGCTTATGCGAACATCTAAACGCTTTTTTAAAGTCAATTATAAAATGCCTGAACGATTAAGAAGGCTAAGCGGCGCGCAGTGTATGATAGAAACCGGCGAGTATTTGTTAAAGATAGAAAAGGATTTTATAAACAGAATGGTAAAAGAACAAGCCAGGCTGAATAATTTAATATTTTTAGCAAGCAAAGAGGTGAGCCACTTAAAAATAGATAACTGGCATAATAAATTAATGCACCATACCTACTATAACGGGTGGATACATAAGCCCGCATTAAGTATAAATGGTGTTGAGTGGTTGCTTGTGCCTGGGCATTACAGAGAGCAAGAACGCTTTCAAGAAATCGCCTTAAAAAATGTTGAGGGGGTGGATAGAGTTCACGATTTTACAGTCACGAAAGTCTATTACAACACAAGTATGATAGAAGTATTTGTTCAAAGCACAAAGAAGGCAAAGGGGCAGATTATTTATATCAATTTAAACACGATGCAAAAGTTAAAGACAGCCGAGGCAAGGGCTGAGATATACAGACAAACAAAAAACAACAGACAAAAAGCCGCTTAAGATAATCAGATCAAGATAGCCCGCAACGCGCGGGCTTTTTTGTGTTTATGGCTTAGTTTTGCAATTAGCGAGCGCCCAGCCTCCCCTCTCCTCAGCGTCCGGGTGAATGTTGGTCGTTGCGGTGGGGTGCTCTTTGCTGTCCTGCTACCTTAATAATAGTAAATTGTACAAATAAATCAATTAAACAGTACAATGTTTATAATAATATTTGTTAAATTGACGTAAATCGGCGCAGTGGAGCGATTAGGTCGCTTAAATGGCTTTACCTCATAAACATATCTACTTGCCACGAACCTGCGGTGACAAAACGTCGAATATAAGCCCCTCACAGGCCCTTATAATCAAAATAAAAACTTTTGCTAAATATACATGGACTTAGAAGAGGGCAGGCAAGGCGGTGGCCTGCTTTCACCCTGAGTTTATTGGGTTGTATTCGATCACTTCTGAAAAGAGAAACTAATAGTGCTTTTAAATGTCCTATTAAATGGGCTATAATTAGCGAAGTTAGTAGTGAATTGATAGTGAGATTGTTATGGCACGTATCTATGCAGAGCATACAGCAAGTTTGACAGAGGCTAAAAATAGTATTGGTCAGCTATTGAGGCAGGCAAAAGAAGAGGATGCCCCTATTGCTCTTTTTAACCGTAATCATCCAGAAGGGTATCTTATTGCTCAAGATACTTTTGAGAAGCTTATGAATTTAGTTGATGACCTGAGCCTACAGCTTGAGACACGCAAACGTTTAGAGGAGCCAAGAGACTTAATTGAGGTCGATCTGGATGACCTATAAGCTTGCTTTCTATAATAAGAACTCAAAAAAAGATTGGCAGAAGCTCCCCGAAAACATAAAGGAAACTTTTAAAAAGCACCTCAAGAAGCGCATGGAAAACCCTCACGTTGCTAGTGCAAGGTTGAGTGATGAGTTAGAAGATTGTTATAAAATTAAACTTATGAAAGAAGGCTACCGCCTGGTTTATCAAGTTGAGGATAATAAATTGCTCCTAGTTCTTATCACCGCCGGAAAGAGGGAGCGTAGCGCAGCATATAAAAGAGCTGTTCATATACTGCAAAAGTTATCGACGTATTAACTATTACAGCTCGCATTTTCTCCTTTTCCCCCCTGTTTTGTATAGGGGGTGGGTGCAATAAGTGTTAATTTCTACGAGCAAAATAGAAACATAGAACGAAAAAAATCATAAATGAGATAAGCTCTATTTGTTTAGATAAAGGTAGATGTATGTTGAAAATGGCAGGAATTAAATGATTAATTACTAATACTAATGTGAATATGGATAACCATTTAGGCATTTTATAGTCTAGTATGTGGTCGTCGCGAAAGAAAAGTGTAAATTTAAGTATAAAAATGCATTGTAACCTTTTTAGTCTTGACTTAAAAAGCATAAGATGAGTGTTTCCAACAATACTTGTTATGTCGTTGCCCGGTCCATATGATGACTTATAAAATAGCCAATATTTATACTCTGGCGCATTTAAAAAAGGGCCGATGGCATGGGAGTCTGTTTTTTTCTCTGCTTGAACATCTACCTTTAAGAATGTGCCAATAGGCAACCATCTTAGTTGATTGATTGCTGGGAAAAACCAAGGTCTGGTTTGTGGTTTATTAAAATATTCTTCAGGAGTTACTTTTTGTGTTGATGCTTCTTTTTTTAAAGGTTCTATTATTTCATTGCTTTTTAAAATATCTCCATAATGCTTGATTTTTTTCTTGTTTAGAATGATATTTATCATTGCCGAAGCAATACTTTTTTTATAATGTGGTTCCTCATATTTGTTGAACGCCAAATCAAATCTAAACCAGAAATATACAAAAAATAGAATAAGTAAGCCTAGCACCCAGTAATGAATATCCGGCATGCCTGGATTCTTGGGGTACTCAAGAGAAATTAAACCAAATAAACTTGATGAAGTTAAGCTGACGTGTTGGTTAAACATTATAATGATTAGTGATACAGTTAAAATTAGGCAAGTAATTAATAAGTTTCTTCTCTGTCTTAGTAATTGCTCACTCATATCTGATAGCGATGAATTTTTTGAAACAGCCACGAGAAACCCTGTGTTTTTAATAGGTCATATATAATATTAGATTGATTAGTGTTAATTGACTTGCTTAGTTCGAACTAAAATGATAACCTTTTTTCTAAGGTGGGAAGTCTCACCTTAAACATGGATTGTATCTTAATCGCCAGCAATTGCTGGTTTTTTTATGCCTGAATTTTTAGGTTAACTATGAAATTATCAGAGGTTAGTTTTGTGGTTGCTCTTGGCCTTTTATTAGGCAGTCAATGTTATGGTCTGGCTTTTCTGTTAATTATTACTTGTTTGTGGGATTAAAATTGCCAAGACGTTCTAAGCAGATTTGTTGCTACCCCGGATGCCACAAGACAACATACACGCGTTATTGTGAAGATCACGAGAAGCATGTTAACAGGTATCATGCACCACGAAAGAAAACAGCGGCGCGTGGTTATGGTGGTCGATGGCAGCGAGAAAGAAAAATATTTATTCAAGATCACCCTTATTGTAAGCAATGTTTTCATGATAAGAAATTAACGCCAGCGACCGAGGTAGATCACATTCAACCACACAACGGCGACTATGATTTAATGTGGAACCAAGCCAATTGGCAGGCGCTCTGTAAGACGTGTCACTCGCGTAAAACTGTAAATGAAGACGGGGGCTTTGGTCGAAAAAGAAAGGCGCAGGGGAGGGGTATATAAAATGTCTATGGCCTATTTTTCCTGACCACCCGCCGAGTCAAATTTTTATGAATGCGAAATTAGAAGTAAAAACTTGGAGTTTTTGATGTCGAGAGCAAGAGGCCAAGGTCGAAAGCCTAAACCGACAAAAATTAAGAAAATTACCGGCAATCCAGGTTGCCGAAAATTAAACGAACATGAACCAGAACCACAAAACGGAATTGCAACTTGCCCTGATTACTTTAACGAAATTGCACGAGGCGCTTTTGAGTCGGCGGTGTCAGACCTAGAGCACATGAAAATCAAAACGGCCTCATTTCAAAAGCAATTAGAAATTTATGCCTGTGCTTACTCAGATTGGCGCAAGCTATCGGAAGTGATAGAGAAGCATGGCCGAACTTTTGAAACGGTCACGCAGGCAGGCGATACAATGTACCGCAGTCGTCCAGAAGTAGCGCAGTATAATGAAGCTTGGAAACAAGTCAAAGCTTCACTAAGCGAGTTAGGTTTAACTCCAACGGCAATCAGTAGGCTTAATGTGCACGTGTCTAACAGTGTCGAGTTGGAGATTGATAATATTTTAGATTAATTAGTTTTTACATGAACATGAATTTCGATCCTTCTAATCAAAGGTTCGAATATTAAGATCATCCACCAAGGGTTAGCTGTAAAAATTATCACGAAAATTATTGCAATTTGTAATAGTTGTCTTACTATTAACATGTAAGTGCTCCTTAATTTGCTTACGTTCAAAAAATAAACTAAAGAGTGGGGGCTGCCGCTCTTTGTTTTTAATTCTATTTTGATTATAGAATTGTGGTTAAAATTTATCAAATTTAATCATAATGTTGTGTATGCTAATCTATTTTAAAAAGGCTATTTTCTTGAAACATGTCAACATAAATTAAGCACAACTTACATTTGCTGTCTGGTTGCTTTAATATGTCAAGACGCTTAAGGTTGTTTTTGTGCGATACTAGAGAGGTATATTGCTAATCTAGGAGAGTGTTTCTTGTGAAGTATGATATTGGAAAAACCAAATTAGATGAAATTAATTCACAGTTAAAAACTTATGCAATTTTTATTGATAACCATCCCGCTGAAATTGTAGTTACAACTGTATCTAATGAAGATGAAATAAAACGTGATGCTGCTTATCATGGTAGATATATCGCTTATTTAGAAATTGATGAAAGAATAACGATAAAAAAATAAGTAAATTTCAGCCGTCTTTAGCTAAAGATGGTTATATCTCTGTAAGTGGCTTAACAAAACCGGGTTATGCTATGACTCCAGTGTTTAATGCTGATAGCTTTGAAGAATCTGATTGGGTAGGCTCATACATTTGCTTTCCTGCATCGACTGTCTATTTGGTCGATAATTACATTGAATTATTAAACAATTAGCTACTTAATAAACAGGATGACAACAGAAATTACCGAAATAGAAAGAGCTATCCAAGAAATTCGGTTGCTCGTACGAATTTGAGAGAGGTGTTGCTGATTAAAGTGAAGCTCTTGTTTTGTTTTTTCTGATTCTAAAAAAGTCTTGACGGAAGCAACTTTCCAACCTGTTTTACCGTAAGCACCAGCATCGAGTTTATTTTGAATGTCTGAAACGTCTGTTGATTTAAGATTGTTGAGAAATTCTTCTTGTTTCTCAGGAGTTGGGATGCTCATAACAACCTCATAAATTAAACAAAATTTTATACTTAAGAGTAGTTTAGTTGAAAATGAATATAAAAGACCCCATAAAAACCGCACTCAACTACTGCGACGATGTTTTAAGTGGGCGCGTTATCGCCTGCGACTATGTAAAAAAAGCCTGCAAGCGCCATTTAGATGATTTGAAATATGCTGGTGATCGTGGCTTTTACTTTGATAAAGAAGAAGCCCGCAAGGTGGTTAAATTTTATAGCTACTGCAAGCACAGCAAAGGCGAGTGGTACGGTAAAAAGATCACGCTAGAGCCTTGGCAAATCTTCATTATTACGACAATTTTCGGCTGGAAACGTGAAGTTGATAATATGCGCCGTTTTCGAACGGTCTATGAAGAAGTGGCGCGTAAAAACGGCAAAAGCACAAAATTATCAGGCATTGGTTTGTATTTGTTTTGTGCAGACCGAGAGCCTGGGGCTGAGGTATATGCAGCAGCAACCAAGCGTGATCAAGCCAAGATCGTATTTGATGATGCGGTAAAAATGGTGAGAGCGTCAAAATCGTTAGCCGCTCGCATTGGCATCTATAAAAATAACATGCACTACCCCAAGGATTTACCGAATAATAAATTTGAGCCTTTATCGAGCGATAGCCAGACACAAGACGGCTTAAATGTGCATTGCAGTATCGTCGATGAGCTTCATGCCCATAAAACCGGGGATTTATGGCGTGTTTTAGAAACGGGAACCGGCTCAAGACGACAACCCTTGCTCTATGCCATTACAACGGCGG
The DNA here is from genome assembly GCF_001720395.1 of Piscirickettsia litoralis. Taxonomy (NCBI): domain Bacteria; kingdom Pseudomonadati; phylum Pseudomonadota; class Gammaproteobacteria; order Thiotrichales; family Piscirickettsiaceae; genus Piscirickettsia; species Piscirickettsia litoralis. The sequence goes on along the minus strand of NZ_MDTU01000008.1, from coordinate 4,812 downwards.
GTTCTAATCAAGAAGGGATTTGTTATAGCCTGCGTGATTATGCGGTTAAAGTGCTTGAGGGCATTATTGAGGACGATACCTTTTTCGGCATTATTTACACACTTGATAAAGATGATGATTGGACAAACGAAAGAAACTGGATAAAAGCCAACCCTAACCTTGGTGTGAGTAAAAAGCTCGATGATATGCAGCGCCAGTGCGTTAAGGCGCAACAAATGAAAGGCGAGCGCAATGGTTTTTTATGCAAGCACCTTAATATCTGGACGAACGCAGAAACCGCTTGGCTTGATTTAGAGCGCTGGAAAGCCTGCGGTACTCATACCTTTAAAAGAGAATCGCTTAAAAAACGGCCTTGTTATATTGGCCTCGATTTAGCCAGTACCAGCGATATAGCGGCCTTAGTAGCCGCTTTTTTAATGCCCGATGATTCTGTTAGATTGTTTTGTCGTTTTTACTTACCAGAAGAAACTGTGAAAGTTCGAGTTAAACAATCCCCTGTACCGTATCAGGTGTGGGCGGATGATAAATATTTAACGCTGACCGATGGTAATGTGATTGATTATAACTACATCAAAGACGACATTTATCAGCTCAACAAAGAGTTTGATGTAAAAGAAATTACTTATGACCCTTGGAATGCCACGCAATTAGCGAATGATTTGATGGATGAAGGGGCAAATATGGTTGAGTTTCGTCAAGGCTTTAAATCGATGACGCCTGCCTTAAAAGAGCTTGAGCGTTTAGTGATTTCAGAAAATTTACACCACAACAATAACCCTGTTTTAAATTGGATGGCCTCGAATTTAGTGGTCGTTGAGGATGATGCCGGCAATATGAAACCATCAAAGCGTAAATCAACCGAGAAAATTGATGGCATGGTGGCCGCTGCAATGGCGGTAGGGCGCTTGGTGGCTGGCGAAGATGACAACAGTATTTACAATACAAGAGAATTACTCGTTTTATGAAATTCTTTAAACGCTGGTTTGGTGCTGCAACTGAATTAGAACCGGATACTGAATATGGTGGTTATGAACTTTTAGAAACGTTTCCGGCAAGCGTGAGCGGCCAAACGGTTACACCAGACAATGCGATGCGTTTAGCAACTGTGTATTCTTGCATTCGAGTGTTGGCTGAATCGATTGCCGCTTTACCTCTGCATTTATACAAACATAAAGCAGGCGGAGGGAAAGAACTCGCTAAAGACCACCCGCTTTACTCAGTATTGCATGACTTGCCTAATCGCGATGTGACAAGCTTCGATTTGCGTGAAAATCTAGTCGGTCATTTATGTTTGAGAGGAAACGCCTATTGCCAAATTATTCGAGATGGTGCGGGGCGAGTTCGTGAATTAGTGCAACTGCCAACAGATAACACGACAGTGCGCCGTAATGAAAAAACTAAAAAATTGGTCTATGCCACCTTATTAAATGGCCGTGATTATGAATTACGAGAAGATCAGGTGTGGCGGCTAAACGCAATGGGCAGTGATGGAATTATTGGCAGTAGTCCGATTGCATTACAACGTGAATCCCTAGGGTTATCTGCGGCAACGCAGGAGCATGGGGCGATGCTTTTTGGTAACGGCGCACGACCCAGTGGGATATTAACGACCGATGGGCGCTTAAATGAAGAAGGTCGCAAGGCGTTGGCGGAATCTTGGAAAAAAGCACATGGGGGTAAAAATGCTAACGGTGTCGCTGTATTAGAGCATAACTTAAAATGGCAAGCGCTGACGATGACGAGCGAAGATAGTCAGTTTCTAGAAACACGTAAATATCAACGTAATGAAATTTGTGGAATCTTCAGAGTACCGCCTCACATGATTGCGGACTTAGAGCGCGCGACTTTTTCTAATATTGAGCACCAAGACTTAGCCTTTGTGCGCCACAGTTTAGTGCCTTGGCTCGTTAAAATTGAGCAAAGCATTACTCGTGATCTTTTATTGCCGAGTGAGCGCAAAAAATACTTTGTGAAGTTTAATATTGAGGGCTTATTGCGTGGCGATACCGCAGCCCGCGCAGCATTTTATAACCGGATGTTTAGCATCGGGGTAATGAGCCAGAACGATATTCGCGCCCTAGAAAACATGAACCCGATTGAAGATGGTGATCGGTATTTTGTGCCTTTAAACATGACTACTGTAGAAGAACTAGATAAAGAGCAAGACAATGAAAAACTGGTTTCAGATAAAAGCAAAAGCTGACCGTCGAGCTGATGTTTATATTTATGATTATATCGGGCATTTTGGTGTTGAGGCGCAAGCGTTTGTTGTGGAATTGCAAAACCTCGATGTTGAAAATATCGACCTTAGAATTAACTCCCCTGGGGGGGCTGTTACTGATGGTTTTGCTATTTATAATGCATTGCATCGTCACCCTGCAAAGATTACCGTGCATATTGACGGTTTGGCCGCTTCAATCGCCAGCATTATCGCGCTTACCGGTGAAACCGTTCATATGGCAGACAATGCCTTTTATATGATCCATCGGCCTTGGGCAAATGCGGTCGGTGATGCAACAGAATTGAGTAAAATAATTGAAATTTTGGATAAAAACGAGGAAAAAATACTTAATATTTATGATCAACGATCTAATTTAGAAGCGGCTGAAATAAAAGATATGATGTATAAGACGTCATGGATGACGGCGGCAGAAGCAAAAGAATATGGCTTTATTGATGAAATTACCAACCCGGTAGACATTGCTGCCTGCATTAAACCCGGTCAATACGAAAACACCCCCGAAACACTCGTTAAACAAGCTGAAAATAACGAAGTGAAGGCGATACAGTTACGCAAATTAGAGCTAAAACGCTCACTTTTATAATTCCCGAACCGTTTAATTTTTCACTAAAGACTCTGAAATATCCTAGGAGGAATAGACTCATGCCTAATATTCATGAACTGGCTCAACAGCGTGCTGAAGCAGTTAACAAACAACGAGCCATGTTAGATAAAGCTGAAGCCGAAAATCGCGGCTTTACCAATGAGGAGGAAGGTCAATATAACGAGTTGAATAACACACAGCTCGAAATTAAAAACCGCATCTCTAAACTTGAAGAAATTGAGGCACAAGAGCGTGAACTTAATTCATATGTGTCTGAGCCTATTCGTGCCGATATTAGTCGCCAACCTTTAGCGATTAATGCGTTGGATACTGGTGAATATGAGGCTGGTTTCATGAATTATGTGCAGGGCCGGTCTTCTGGGCTTGATATTAAAGCAGGTTTAGTTGAGGGTACTGAAGACAAAGGGGGTTATTTAGTTCCAACGAAATTGCAAAATAAATTAATAGAAGCTCTTGAGAATGAGATGGTTATGCGTCAAATCTGTCACGTAACTCGCACCGAGACAACCACAGATATACCGATGGTAGACACCTACGGAAAAGCAACGTGGACAGGAGAAGGAGTTGCTGCGGTAGCAACGGATGACAAATTCAAGAAAAAGACCATTCGGGCGCACAGGCTATCACGAGTCATCAAAGTTTCTGAGGAACTTCTAGCGGATAGCTCACCAAATATTCAGCAACATATTGCTTATTCTTTTGGCCGTAGTTTCGGCGAAGCCCAAGAAGAAGCGTTTTTATTGGGGGACGGTTCTGGTAAGCCTAATGGATTATTAGGTAGCGCTCCGGTCGCTAAAGTAGTATCAGGGCAAACAAGCATTAGTTTGGATGACATACTTGATTTACGAAGCTCCGTAAAGTCGTCATATCGTCGTAAAGGTTCGTACCTGATGAATGATTTAACTTATGGCAGCTTGTTAAAACTCAAAGATGCTAATGGTCAATATATTATGCAGCCTGATTTTAAAGTCGGTGAAGGTGACATGTTGAGAGGGAAGCGAGTTAACACTTCAGACTTTATGCCTGAGCTCGCCGCTAATACGAGCGCAGCACTTTTTGGCGATTTTTCACAATACATCATTGCTGACCGTGGAGGTATTGCATTACGCCGACTTAATGAGTTGTATGCAGTAACCGCTGAGGTTGGTTTTTTAATGTGGGTTCGAGTTGATGCTTTACACCTACAGGTAGATGCTATTAAACAGCTTAAAACTGCGGCTTAACTTCTTATCTTAAGAAAATAACATTTAATTTGACGGCAATATGCCGTCAAAAGGGCTATTTATGAAAGTAAAAATACTTATCCCGCGAGCGGGTTTAAAAGTGGCTTATAACATCGGCGATATTGTCGATATTCCAGAAGCTCAAGCGGTTGTGATGGCCGAACGTGGCGAAGCTGAATTATTAGAGCCGTTGCCAGAAATACAGAGTGAACCGGCTGAGACTGAAAAAACCGCTAAAAAGTCAAAGAAAAAAGCCGATGCTAAACCTTGATGTTGTTAAGTCTCATCTTCGCCTTAGCGGGAATACTGAAGATACTTATTTACAATTGTTGCTTAGCGCCGCTCGACAAGCTGCGGAAGATTATATTAATCGTAAAATTGTCGATACTGCCGAAGAGCAGGGGGCCGCCGAAAATGCTCTTGTGCTGAATGATAAAGTCATTATTGCGATATTAATGACAGTCGGCCATTTTTACGAAAATCGTGAATCGACTAGCACTTTAACCATTAAAGAGGTTCCTTTAACGACTCACTATTTACTCAATCCTTATCGGAATTTAACCGCATGAGAGCGGGCATTTTACGGCATAAAATTAGTTTGCAGGCACCGCTTGATTGGGCTTGGCAGATGGTTGAACAGGGCTGGATAGAACAAGATACGGCTTGGCAAGATTATTCGAATAAAAATGAATTTGGTGAAGTGATTGAGCGCTGGCTGGATGTGATGACGGTATGGGCCAATG
>NZ_MDTU01000007.1:69800-72947 GCF_001720395.1 Piscirickettsia litoralis | reverse complement strand
CGCAAGTTTTAGACTCTGGGAACTTTTATTAGTACTTTCCGCCAATTCCGCCAATTCTAATTCAAACATGTCACCGTTATCAGAGACGTTTGTCGAACTTTCGAAAGGCCGAGAGTCCTGTGTCACCAAGGATAGTTCTCTTTCGCTTATATCACTTTGATATTGCAGAGGAAAAGATTCACTAGCTTTAATTAACAACTCTTCTTTAACTTTTTTTCCCTCTTTAAAATTTTTGAGAAACTCCTCTGTCTGTTTATCAAAGCCTCTTCCTCCCTCAATTGTAAAGCAGAATAGTCTATTTTCTCTTTGTGTTAAAAATTTACTTAAGGGTTCAATCGATTCTGCAAAATAGCCAGCAATGAATTCACGATCTTTTCCTTTGTAGTTATGGTCTGAATGAGGCTCCCTTAAAGAGATTATATAAATATTTTTTTCAAACCCATCCCGTATACTTTTTTCAGGTAGCACAACAAAGACTCCCTCTTCAAGTTTTTTTCTTCGACTTGGATCGCTCTCTTCTCCAGGTTCACCCATTCCTTCACAAAAACCAGGTATTAGACCTAAGTTTTTTATACTGCCAGTATTTTCTGGCTTAGTAGTGTGTAGATAGACTTTACCCTCTATCAAGTGGAGAATGAATATATTTTCTTTTTCGTTTATCATTTGTGAAAAAGTATCAGGCCCGAAAACTTTCCTGTAATAATTTTCTCTAATATTTGGCATTTTTAGACTTTTAACCTCCAATAAAAATTACACTCATATACTTAAAATATATTTAATTACATGTATATCGTAAAATTACTGGTTGTATTTTGTTTAAATAGCTTTAAATTTGAACTTCTCCAATCCGGCGAAGAGCTGACACGCCCCAAGGCTTATGAACTCGGCTTCGGCCACTGTCTGCCTACCTTCATCTGCCAATTACGCAAAGAAGGCTATAATATACGTTCGTGGGAAAAATTCAGTATTAGTACTGTTCCTTAAAAACATATTATTACTTACGTTAAGATAATCTATATACTATGTGTTAGGTTAAAGGTTGTGGCTGAAATAACAGAAAGCGAGAAAAACAGCTTAAAACGTACATTAAAATCCCGTAATATTCAGATAAATGATGAATTACCTTGGAATGCCTTATGGGTTTTAGATCAATATGCACCACATTTATTAACGGCTGATAACGTCAAAAAGATAAGTGTTGATAACGGTACAAAGGCATTATTAGAATCATTTTTTGACAATATAAGAATTATAGCAGAAAGGATCGATTCTCATAATAATAGTGATAGCTTCTCCAGCACAGATCATCAATTCGCCAGCGCAGCGAGAGATTTAAAAAAATTGCTAGAAACGGATTTTACCCTTGACTTAAAAAAGGCGTTTCGCCATAAAAAACCATATAATAGTTTAAAAAACTCTGACGCTATTTTAAATATAAGCGCAATGAGCGAAGCTATGGACAGTTTGAATAAAAGTAACTACACCGATCTGAACAATGAAAATATTCAATGTAATATTAAAAATAAATTCGAGACACTTGAAAATAACATTAAAAGTCAAAATCCTAGCAGGGCACTTCATAAAGCAATGATAACTTTTTTAGCAACAGGTATTGGTGTTATGTTAGGTGCAACGGCTGGTTGTGTAGCTGGTATTGCAGCTGGCGGAGGGATAACTGCCTTGACTGGACCAGGGGCTATAGTTGGTGCTCTCGTTGGAGGAATAATGGGAACAAAAGCAGGTGTAGCGATTGGCTTTGCTGCAGGTGCTGCTGTCGGTGGAATTATTGCAGGCTCGTCTGCCGGATCAGCTTGTATATTCTTTAAGGATAAAGAAAATAAGGCTGAAAAAAGAAAAGCTGTAGAAGCTTTTAGTAAAGCACAGCCATCACCGTAGACAGATATGTAAAGTTTTTTGTATAAATGGATTTTGCATTAAACTGGTATCTTCTCAGCAAGCTCACTTAATTAAAATCGGAAACCCTCACCTTTTCAAGCTCCAAACAAAATCAGAACTAATCCATATCAACCAAACAGTATCCGATTGAAATCAATTTCATTTCAATCCTACCTCAACAACTTTTATTAGTCTTTCTTCGATGCAGACGCGAAATAAAAACCTAAAATAGCAAAACCAAAACTTTTCAACAACTCAAAAACAGAGTCAAAAATTTTACCACCCGTTTTAGGCTCAATGAGCATGCTTAGTCCAGATAAAGCAAATAAACCAAGCAATACAAACATAATTATACTAGCAAATCGTAATTTGCCTCTATCCATCGCAAACCTATGTTCTGCTTCTCTTTCAGCAAAAGAACTAGATTCATCTGTACTGTCCGGTTCACCTGTTATAACAATAGGCTGACCGTCAGAACTAGTGATAGATTCACCGTCTATGGTGGTTATGATGTCATCATCACTCTTTGTCATCAGTTTAGTCCTGAAATAAGCAACTCTTTTTTATTGCCTTTATCGTCTTCTAAAACGATGTGCATCCCATCATCCTTGATTCGATCAGCCAGCAACTTCATAAGAGCGACAGAACGCCTAATAACTTCGGCTTGAGAATTAACCTCTAGAGTATCCTTAAGCTCCTCTAAATGCCCTAAAGTAGACTCTTGCATACGTACAGACACAGGTATACTTTTGAATTTATCTTGTTTTGACATTGCCAGCCCCTTTAAAACAAAATATAATTACAACATCAAAATAATTGTAGTTAATATGTAATACATTGGCAATACACCCAAAAACTAACCCACAACTACAGTGCATAGCGTGTGGGTAACTATGTGGACAACCTAAAAACGTCACTAAGCACTTATGCAAACCAAAACTGTACAAATTTTGATCAAATACAGCATATTGCCTAAATCACCTTTTCCATGCCTATAAGCCACGCAACAGCAAAACCTATACCTTTCATAAAGTTAGGCGAGAACGCGGCTTTAAGGGTGGTTTTAAGGGATGTCAAAGTTATTTTTTAGTTTGTTCTGTGTAACCCCCTCCTAAAATAGATTGGATTGCACCTTTTTTGCCTTTTTCTGTTATTGCTTTAGCTTCAATTAGATAGTTTAAGTAAGTCACCATAAAAGCTGATTCAGTACTACCTATTTCATTCATATTGTTATTCACGTCTTTTTCAAGG
>NZ_MDTU01000007.1:60662-67442 GCF_001720395.1 Piscirickettsia litoralis | reverse complement strand
TCTCAAGGTGACTGATAATTCTAGAAATATCATCTTTTTCCATTTCGCTGATAGGTTTTTTACTATTGATAATTGCTTTGGCAACATCACTAATGCTTTTTACAATCATTATTAATCCCCTGATTGTGGTTTTAAAATTACGGTGCATCTGCAATTCGGATGCGTCTGCGGCGGATGCTCAATCGTCCGCCCGTCGCCACTTAAAAATGTTTGGCCAACTAAAACGGTTTGCTTGTTCATCGGCCTACAAATAAATCGGAAGCGTCGCTACCTCGGTAGGTATTTTGCACTTCCATGGTGCAAAATCGCCTCGCAAAACGCGACGACTATAATGCCTCGGCCGTCCCCGTCACGAGACGCTCCGTGCCTTAATTCGGCACACTCCGCATCTCGCTCTCAGATGACTCTACGGCTCGTATAGATTTTTAGACACTCGTTCCGCCGACTCCGGACCTAAAGGCCCTACGTCACTCCGCTCTGCTAAAAATCCGAGCCTACCTCGGAATACTCACCCCGCGCTTGGCGCTCCCTGGCTCGCATCGTTAGAAACCCTTGAGTCATCACACGTTAGCCATTGTTTTTTGCTGTTTGGCGAGATAATTTGCTTACTCACCATATCGGACCACATCGCTTCTCTGCCTGCATGAATAGCAAAGCTTGACTCAGTACGTGCAATCATAAGCGAGCGATAGTTCAGTTTTTTGTTGTATTCTCTAAGAATTAACTTGTCTAAAACGTCAGGCTTTATCTCTTTCTCTAGCAGATTATCAATAAACTTATTCATCGCGCCCTGCTGCGGTCGATTTAACCCGACGAGGCTTTTAATTCGCGCTGACATCACCCTGACATGCTCGCCTTCGCTAAATCCTTCACTGACTTGTAGGGATATTGCCTCTTTCGTTTCTTCACTGACACGCGTTACAAGCTCTGCTGTGCGGTCTTTAATAATTTGCTGTACATAGTCATCGAGCATATTTAGAGGTGGTGCTTTCTTTTCTAAATACTCCGGTAAAGCAAGCCTTGCGTTATCTGCCCCTGCTTTCACTGCGCTTTGCTCTACACTTTGAAGCGTCGATAATTCAGCGACTAAATAGCTGTAGCCGACTGCATCAAGCACCTGCTGCAAATCCCCTTTTTTAATCGCCTTATTTAAAGCATTGTCACTTGTATGAGCTTGAGACGCAGCAACAGCAGACAAAAAGGCATCTTTAAAGTTCGGTTTAATCTGATCTATCAGTGCGTTTGTAGAAAGAGCTTTATTTTCCATCAATTTCTTTTGAGGCAGGTAAATTTAAAGATTCTCTTACGGTTTCCTCTAAGTTTCCATCGGGTGAAATAACCCCAATGGGCACAAGCTGAGATAGCGCAGTCGAAAGCTCAGCGACATCTATATCTTTGACTTCTTCATAGTCGAGTGTTGGCAACTCTTCGGCTAAGTCGCCATTTAAATCAAACAAGCGCGGTATAGCATGCGAATTAAACACGCCTTTGATCATGTCGAGATAGGCGGTGATACTGTCTTTTAAGAGTTCTATCTTATTTTCAGCATGGCTTGAGGTTCCAACGGCAGTTTTGCCAATTTGTTGGAATTCAGTCATCATCGTTTGAGAAATAGAATAAGCGTAACGATTAATCGGTCCGGACAGATCAACGTTGGTGTTACCTTGGCACGACATCAATTCAGCGTTAAAAAGCTTATTACCGTTCTGATCATATTGCTGTGGCATGATCAAATAAGAAGACTCATTTTGTCTGACGTTCGCGCCAAGCTCTTCTAAATGATTCACCACCGCTTTTTGATCTGTAGAGGCAGATGTACTTAAGTAGTCCGGTGGAATCTCAAACTTAAGAAGGCCGACCAGGTTGCGCTCTATGCCGATGGCTTCGACGTTTTCTAGGTTCTTCTTGTAGTACCAAGGCTTATAGGCGTTGCGTAAAATGCTACGGCCCTCTGGATTACCTTTTTTGCTCGTGGTTCTGAACAATAAAACGCGGTTAATATCGACTTCACACTGCTTGCCAGAGGTCGGTGACATTTGTAGAAATCCGGTGAGCTCTTCGGTGTCTTCGTCAAAAATCCATTCTATTATTGTATCCTGTGAACGTGTCTCTAAGTCATGCCAGCCTATTTTATTATCGTTGTATTGCGATGGTCTTTTGCCTCTACGGCCTTGACGCACCTTATACACAGGCTCATGAATACTAAAACCAAAAGGCAAAAAGTCGAGTATTTCGCTAATGACTTCGGCCCAGGGCTTGCACAAATCATTGCGGCATTCTTCAAGGAAATTTGCTCTTGCTTCGTCTTGAGCACTGACACCTGCGGCGATGACTTTTCACTTTACTTTGCGTATCAACAACTCAATCGCTAAAAGCGCAGCGCCTACTGTGTCGTCGTTATCCTTCATCCCCTTATATATAGTGATACCATCGGGAAATTGGAGCTGTGTTAAAAACTCCTCTGTGACTCTGCCGCCGACTTCTCGAAGTCCTGTAAACCCTTGAGGCGCTGGGGGAGTTTGGGGCTTAGCGTCGATTTTGTTAGGTGTCAGAGCACCTTTTATCTTTGAAAATAATTTCATTTCTTATCAATAACCTATTGATGATAATGTCGTTCTAGTGTAATATATTCATAGTTGCTTAGCAACTGAAACAAGAAAAACTAATCAAATGAGGGAGAAACTGCTAAAATGAATAGCGAAGAAATAACAACAGATTTATTTAAGAAAATTGTTGAGGGTTCAACAGTGACCAAAGCCGAAATGATCGAAGCAATTCACGCTAACAACAAAGATATTCGAGATGAAATGCAATCTCTTCGCAGCGACATCAAATGGGGGGTTGGCATTATTATCAGTGTTGTAACAATCGTTGTAGCAATTGCTTCTTACCTAACTCATCTCACATAAAAAAAGGGCTGTGGACGCAGCCCCTAAAATGCTAAAATGAACACAAAGGTTCATAATGAAATATATCACAACCCAGCGCGCAGCTAAACTATATAGCGTCAACAACTCTAGAATTTGTCAAAAGTATCGGGCCAAAGAATTACCTGGCATTATCCTAAACCGCGAACTTTTTATTATAGTTGAAGACCATATTGTCGATACCTCTGACATCGAACCTAACACCTTTAAAACCGTCGAAGATTTAGCAAAGGAACACGGGAAAGACATTCGGACAATCCAACGCTGGTGTACTTCTGGTAAGCTTCCGGCAAAGAAAATCGGGCGGAATTGGTTTATTTTAACTAAAAGGTAGTTTTTAATTCCTATACGATAGCAAACAAAGTACCACGGACTTCTGTCCGTAGGTATCTATTACAAAAATATTATAATATAAGTGGTTCAACCTCATGGCTCTTATTGCTTTTTTCGTCACGAGCGCTGTTTAAAAAAAGATTTGTGCTCTCAATAACACCTTTGACCTTTTTTCCTCTTAATCCTAACACTCTTAGAACCTTATCCCATACTCCTGTATTTTCCTTCTTTATCTCTTTATTGTCCTTGTTTTCTGTATAGATTTTATTAATCTGAGTTAAAGATTTATCTTTAGCTGCTTGATTAATACTATTAACAACCTTAAATTTATCAATAACTTTATCCATTTCTGCTATTGTTGCGGTTGGGGTTGTTTCTCTTTCTCCCACTTTCAAAGGCTCTTCATTAGACAGCCCTTCTGTCAATGTTTGAAAAATGTGAGGATAATGAAGAACGTTGCTTTCAAAAGCATCATAACTTAACAGTGGCCCTTTCGTCTCATCAAATATAGGCTTGGATAACAGTGGGTGCTCAAGAAACTTTTCCTTCGTTTTTTCAGGGAGTATTTTCATTAATTCGTACATCTGCTTGATGTATCTTTTCATTGACTCTAAACTTTCATTTTCAAGATCTTGATATGTTGTTGTCATTTGATAAACCTTTGATTAAGTTATTTAACTTATTAAAAGTTTAACTTTTTAAGAATCTTTCCAATATTGAAATAATAATTATTTTTTTATGGGGTTTGAAACCCACCGGCCCGAAAAGTTGGGTAAGTTTAAACAAACGACAGATTTGTCCCATAGCATTTTCGCTAGATCGTTGGCATATGTGCTTTTAAGTCAACTTTGAACCTCCCAAATTTAACCTGACTTTTAGTGCTTATTTTGGGAAGCTCAGCAATGAAGACACAGAAAGAAAAAAATATAATTAAAACGAACGTTTATCCGATAACAAAAATTATATTAAAAGTCACTGATATTTCTAACATTAAAATTATAATTTATTGCAAAAAAACAAGTTTTCTTCTAATTATATGGAAATAGCATCAACTTTATGCGGGGATAGCAGAGTGATGCTGCTATCCTATGGGACAAATCTGTCGTTTGTTTAAACTTACCCAAAGTTACTCTAAAAAAAGCCCTCATTTAGAGGGCTGAAGTTTGGCGTTCACAAACTACATTGAGAAAGTAGCTCGTTAAGAACAATAATCTCATAAGCACTGAAAAGTTAATACCGTAAATCCTACACTATGTTTATGGTTCGAAGCCCACCGGAACGGTTTCGTACGCTAAGAGAACTCAAAAACAACAATCGAAGCATTCAAAATAAATTCGCTGGCCAGCCGAAAAAATTTCAGTTTTAGACGCTCAAACTTGGCCATTTTTCCCTAAAATCGGGTAAATTCACTACATTCTGGCTTGATAACACTTTTTAGATCGGAGTAAAACGCCTGGACCTGTTGATAACTGTGGGTTTCAGGCGATTTTTAGTTACTTTCGTTAATCATCATTATCGAAAGTAACCACGAATCAGCTATAAAGTAGGAGTATGGAACAAAGTTTTCACAGCGTTTGCAACTTTATCTTGTATATCGAAAAATAAAAGTGCGGGAGTTCTTTTCTGAGCACTCTGGGTCTGAGGGTTTTGCGCAGTATTCTTCATATTCCTTGGCTTGAAAACTGGGGCCGCTAAACCGCCCTGCTCATGTAGTTGTTTTTTAAGAGCATCTTTATTAGCTATTAGCTGCTTATCTAGGTATCTTTCCTCAAGATAATACTGCTGACCTTTTTGCCTAGGCTGATGATCTTTTACATCAAAATCAACACCTCTTAACATATCACATTCACTATCATCGCTACGGAGGTTAGAAAAAAAATCACTATCTATATCATGAGGAGATGGACGATTTTTAAGGTCATTCCAAGTATCGCGATCTAACCTAATATCCTTTTCGAGATCATTGATTGTCTTTTGTAAGGGTCTATCATCTTTAATTCTCTCCCAATCATCGTCAGTAATTTTACTACGTTTATAAATTTTCCCGAGATTATCGACTGCATTTTGAAGCGGCGGATTATCTTTAATTTTCTCCCAAGTATCGCTATCAAACTTACCAATCATTACGAGATTCTTGACTACTCTTTGAAGAAGTGAGTTATCTTCAATTTTTTTCCAAACATTGGAATCAAGTTTCTCAACATCACCTAGAGCCTTGATTAGCGCTGGATTATCTTCAATTTTATTCCAAACAGCGATATCAAAACAACCAATTTTTACAAGATTCTCGACTGCATTTTGAAGCGGCGGATTATCTTTAATTTTATTCCAAACAGCGATATCAAAACAACCAATTTTTACAAGATTCTCGACTGCATTTTGAAGCGGCGGATTATCTTTAATTTTATTCCAAACAGCGATATCAAAACAACCAATTTTTACAAGATTCTCGACTGCATTTTGAAGTTCTAAATTATCTTCCATATAACTGGAACGGAGCGCAGCTTCTTGATCACATTGTTGATGGACTTTATCCAAATATCTAGGATTATTTATTATTTCATTAAGCTCTGATTCGATATAAGCGTCATGTGGAAGGGTACCAGCACCAGCCTCCTTAGCATTTGCTTCTATAACTCCTAGTTTCGAAGCAAGAAAAATAGTTGTGATAATATCATCTGTAAGAGGTCCATGATTCCTAGAATCGTAGTAGATTCCTAATACTTCATAACCTTTTTGTTCACGTAACTGTCCTATCATTTCTTTTGGAGTTGGCATTTATTGAACCTATTCATTAACAAAAAAAATCAACAAAATGTAATTCTTACTTTATATATAATTCACCCACTCCATAACTGTAGTACCACTGAAAATCACTCAAAACCCAAACGGATTCTTCCTATAACTTTTCTCAGCCAGCCCTTTAAAGTTAATCCCACCCAAGTCAGGCACGTCCATGCTATCGATCATCAATTCAGTAAAAGCATAAACCAAAGCGTCTAATCTATCCGGTGACTCAGGATCGTCAGGGGTCCAGGTACAGAGTTGATCTTCCAACACAGGAAAACAACCCAGGTGATAGCACTTGCCCTGTGTGTATAAATTCGCCACAGGTTCAGCGCGGATGATCTTACCTCGATAAGCATGTACCTTTTTGTAAGGTATATTCTTATCAACTGTTCGCAGCATGCTTTCAACAAGATCACCGCCCTGATTAGTTTCTGCAACGATTAAATCAGCATTCCATTTTTTATAAAGTTGTACCGCTCTTTCACACCATTCATCCGGCGGCATAACGTCACTCGCATCTTCAAGCAAATAACCTTTTCCTTCTCGATCAATTGCAGCAACAACAAGGCCACATTCGTCGCTTTCCTCGGTCGATGTAACAGACGGGTCAATGGCAACAACAATGCGCTGGAAATATTCAGGGCCTTCTTTAATCGTTTGTTGATCTAATCCTTTGCGTGTCCACAGTGCGCCTGCCGTGTCGTCTAATATCTCGGCTTCTAATTCTTGA
>NZ_MDTU01000007.1:55306-56968 GCF_001720395.1 Piscirickettsia litoralis | reverse complement strand
TCTAAATTCCTGAATCTCAAGCCTATCTGACATAGTGACATTTGAACAGGTGGCTGAAGCTATATTTGCAAAGGATACTTAAGCTAATTCACTACAATTAGCCAGAAATTTCCTCATACTCTGCATAAACATACTCTTCCTCAAACAACTCTTTCTGTTCATGGTAATAAGACTGACTAAGAGGGTTGGTGACTCGAGCGTTACGTTTCTGAGACTTAAACTTGGGCTTAGAAAAGCCTAAATATAGCCGTTGACCTACGATTTCTTCAATAGCACTTGCTGAGTCAATCTCTCTATCATGATCCACAAGATATTGCACCAATAACTTAAAGTCAGCATAAGTATTACCATTAGTACAAAACTTGTTATAAATAAATGAAAACTTATTTGTATCTATACTCTCACAACAAGAAAGCCGGTCAGTGATTTGAAGTAGTCTAGCAGAGAAATTTTTAAGAGTTAATTTCTCATGGTCTAAAGGCTCTTTCGCTTTTTTTCCTTCGGAGCGACTTTTAATCTTACTAGTAAACGTAAAGGTAATAGCAGTGATTCTACGACCAGTTTTCTGTGGTGTATAGTCCATTTCAATGTCGGTATGCTTGTTTATATCAGCCTTAGCGGGCTCAAGTATACGCTGTTTGATAGGGTTAAATTTTTGATACGACTTCTCATTCTGAATCTCAAGCCGGTCCCGTAGCCAGTCTAAAGTAATTGTTCGCTTCTTAATGTCACCAAACTGCTTAAGTAGCTCATAGATGCGTATTGAGTATGAACTTCTCATCCCTGAGATAAAGCGAAGCTCATAGCTTGTGAAAGCAGACTTTAGGTTACTCAAAAGAGGAGCTACTTGCTCTGAAAACTTCAGTCTCGCCTGGCCTTGCTTATCGAAATAGTCTATTTGGCTAAGCCAACGAAAGTTAGTCTGTATCGCGTTTTCAGCGTCATAAACCTTCACTTTTCTTTCAAAAAGAGAGTTTACAATCGACTTAAGCTCTTGGTAGGCTCCTGCTACAGTGAGAGAAAATTGTTCAGCATACTCATCTGCTCTAATAATGTAATCATTCCTAGAAAGATCAACTCGTGAGTCAACTTTAGAAATGCACATCAAAAGAATTCGTTGTTCTTGCAGGGAGAGCTTAAATCCTGCCTCTATTAACTTATTCGATTTAACAACTATCTCATTCGACACTAAAAAGCCTCTCTCACAAAAAACAACATAAATAGTCACTCGTTGTTTTTATAGCCTTATTAATAATAAAAATCAAGATTTTCCTTAGTGTGGATTTAGCAGTGTCACCTGACTTACAAGGTATTTGTTGTATTTAGGCATGCATAAGCCACAAGGTATTTGTTGTTTTTAGCTATTCTTCAGTAACAAGGAATTTGTTGTATTTAGCTTCTAAGAAGCCACCTGTTAGTCATAGATATAAGACACTTAACTATTTTGCTTGTCACTATCCAACAACAAGGAATTTGTTGGTTTTTATATGAGCAAGGTTTTTGTTGTTTTTAGCTACCAACCCAACCAGCAAGGGATTTGTTGCATTTAACCTTGAAAGTTAAGCAAGGAATCTGTTGTTTCTGGCTTATAAAGCTTGCAAGGTATTTGTTGTATTTAGAATAAGGCTTGACTTTCAAGTACATATTTATCAATAAGTAACA
>NZ_MDTU01000007.1:48024-50832 GCF_001720395.1 Piscirickettsia litoralis | reverse complement strand
GCTGCTGAAAGAAAGGAGTGTAAGTTAATGTTCTAGATACTCGTTGATAACAAGGGATCTGTTGTTTTTAAAAGGCACTAAGTAAGCAAGGAATTTGTTGTTTTTCATTGCTTATATTTCATAGCAAGGAATCTGTTGTTTTTAGCAGGTTGGCAGCCATAGTCAATCACTTTTTACACAGAAAAACAAAAACAAGGTTTTTGTTGTTTTTAACAAGGTATCTGTAGCATTTAACAAGGAATTTGTTCTACTTGGCAAGGGTTTTGTTGTTTTTAACAAGGTATCTGTAGCATTTAACAAGGAATTTGTTCTACTTAGCAAGGTTTTTGTTGTTTCTATATGGTTAAAAGCCTTGTCTTATAAGGCTCCAAAAGAGCTTAAAAGTATTAAAACAAGATGAAAGTATAAATCTCTATATAAAGAGAGAAAAGAAGCTCTCTCCAGCAAAATTGAAATAACTAGGACAAAATAGGAAATTCACTACCATATCACCCCCCCTCTTGTTTCACAATTCACTCCTACACTCGTGCGCTGCGTCGAGTACGGCAGTCACACTATCTCCTATCAAAAAGAAACATTTGAATCTGCAAATAGTGATGGCTGCAAATAAATCCCTTTTCTATAAAGCTCAGTAGAATCAAAGTGAGAAATAAGATTTTCCCACAAATGAGCATTTACTGTGACTGATGACTTAAAGCTATGAGTTGAGATATAAAGGTCAATCGCTTTTATCGTTTTTACGGCAAGGTGATTTAAGCCCTCATCGAACAAAATGTTAACTTTGGTGCTTTTCATATCTAACTTTTTCAAAAAAAAGACTAGCAGCAATTTGATGTGCTTGTAGGTTAAGCGATAACTACTAGTCATAAAAAATCAGAGGTTTAGGGGGTGTCGATTGGGACTCCTATTCCTCAATTCATGCAGCGGTCTACAAAAGGTGTTAAACAAACCGCCTGTTTATGATAACCAAAAACATGGAAAAATCAATATAATTTGTAATTTCTTGATTAGTAATAGATTTGTATATGCCTGACATCTCCTAAAACAACCCTTAAAGCCGCGTTCTCGCCTAACTTGATGAAAGGTATGGGTTTTAGTTTATATGTCGTTGTGAGGCTTTTGGGGTGGAATCTCTGCTTGTATAAAATATAACCAGTTGTTTATTGGTTTCATTCCCAACGGACTTAATGAATTATCCACATGGTTATGCACTGTAGTTGTGCATTAATCTATATGTATCATTGAATGATATAGGAACTAATGATATAGTTATGGTCTAAACTAAAAGAAACAAGGTACCTCTATCTATTATGTGGCGGCTTAAAAACAATAACGTGGCAAAGTGGGCTAAAAAAGAACGAGTTACTGATAGTGACTTAATTGCTGCATGTCAGGAGATAGAAAGAGGGCTGTTTGATGCTGACTTGGGTGGTGGCTTAATTAAAAAGCGAGTAGCTATCCAAGGGCGAGGAAAGAGTGGTGGAAGTAGAACGCTTGTTGCCTACAAGAAAGGTAAACGCATTTTGTTTTTGTATGGGTTCAAAAAAAATCAGCGCTCTAACATTACAGATAAAGAAGAGCGTTTATTGAAAGAGGTGGCAAAAGAGTTTTTCAAAAGGACGGAAAAAGAACTAGCGCACCTTGTTGCATGTGAAGTTTATTTTGAATTGGAGAGCTATGATGAGTGAAATTATTGAAAGTGTATTGGATGACATTGAGCGCATGCATAATGCAGGTGTGATTGACACTGTTACTGTTCAGAAATTCAAAAAACTAGCTGATGTTCCCGAACCAAAGCATTTTTCGCAAAAGAAAATACAGGCTATTCGAAAAAAAACACACTTAAGTCAAGCTATGTTTGCTCGTTTTTTAAACGTTACCGCAGGGACGGTACAAAAATGGGAGCAAGGAATTAATGAGCCAGCAGGGCCGGCCTTGGTTTTATTAAATCTAGTCGATAAGCAGGGAATAAAGGCTGTAGCGCTTTGAGTAAAGAAGATATAGGCCCAATCGCTGCCGTGCAAGCTACTGTTAAATTTCTTGGACGATGCACACAAGATGAAGTTCTGGATAGGCTGCGCTCCCAAAAGGTTGAGTGCAGCAGTCTGCATCCTGTGTTGCAATTTCTGGTGAAGAAAAAGAAAATCAAATCTGACGGGCTCTATTATTGGGTTGAATCGTGATCGGCGGCAGCTTCAAGCGGCAAGTGACTTTAGAGTTAAATTAAAGTTGTAAGCTTTCGGCTGCCAATTAAATTATAGCTAACTCAGGATGGATTCTATGGCGATTTTCTTAGACACAGAGACAACAGGGCTTACAAGTGATGATGAGATCGTAGAGATAGCGATCATTGATGATTCTGGCCAAACGTTGCTTAATACATTGGTAAAACCTGTGAAGAATACGACATGGCCACAGGCGCAGCGTATTCATAAAATATCGCCTGACATGGTTGTGGATGCGCCGACGTTGGATGATCTGTCAGCAGATATAAAAGGGATTGTAAGCGGACAAGAGCTAGTCATCTATAATGCAGGATTCGACACAAAATTTCTTAAAGGTCTGCTCGATGATGCAGAGTCAATTCAATGCTGTATGTTAGCCTGGGCCCAATATGCTGGGGAGTGGAACGATTACTATAACAGTTACAAATGGCATAAATTAATCGTTGCTGCGGCCGCAATTAATTATCAATGGAGCGGAACAGCGCATAGGGCGTTAGCTGATACGTTGGCATGTCGTGCGGTGTGGGATTATTTGAAATCAAAGGCCAGTTGCTGAGCGTCAAACAGGTCGAGCTGATTTAGA
>NZ_MDTU01000007.1:27524-43115 GCF_001720395.1 Piscirickettsia litoralis | reverse complement strand
CCTTGCACCAAGCACTTCGATACTGAAGCACATGCTTCAGTGTGAATTGAATTTGATAGGTTTCACCTTTCTTTCGCCGGATAACCATCGAGAACTAATTACCATATTAAACAGCGAATTAGGATAAAAGGTTCGGCCGGATCTAACAAGGTAAATATGAGTTAATAAGAGGTAAAGTGATGGGTATTAGCACGGACTTCCGAAAGTCGCGAGCTGTTTACAGCGAGCCTATCCTTGTGTTCAGGTACTATAAGTATCCAACGCTTTATTTTTAAATCACCAAAGAAATTTATCATTTTCTCCTTATTAGTGATGAATTTTTTAATATCTTGGGACATCTTGCTCCGTTGCTTAGTATATAATTTACTCATTTCTACTGGGCCATCAGGACAATACATTTGGTAAACATATCCATCCATTGAAAACCCCTCAATGCCACCATCACCTCTATCCTGATCTGGAATTGGGATATAATAAGCTGGTGTGTATCGTTCTCTTAAAAGGTCATTAACATGAGACTCCCATTCTTTAGGGGTCCATATCTTATTTGGGCTTAAATCCATAAAAAATAACTCTGTTGAAAGAAATTGATTACTAGAAATATATTGCTTTCATTTTTTCTTTTAGACCTAATCTATGTTGTTTTTTGCTTCAATTGGTACTAATGCCCTTAATTCAAAACTAGCAGACTACCACTTATTTCTTTATCTTCAAAGTAATGACTTTTTGACAGTAGCTTGTTATTAGAGGTTTTTTTTTGCCCAGGGTGTTTACCATAAAAGCCCAAAATACTCGAAGCAATATTCCAAGCATCGGTTTTAGTAATAACTTTATGCCTAACCAGCTCTTTTAGATAAATTGAAGTTGCAGCTGAGATTAAAAAGTTCTGCTCATTAATTGATAAGCTCAGGTCTTTTTGCAGCTTTGATTTTTTTAGTAGTATCTGACCTTCAGTCTCTTTTAGCACTTTGTTTGCATATGTTTTAGATGTTATTAATTGTTTGTCAGTTGCCAAATGCATTGCTATAGCGGTGCGAATCGATAATAAATATCCAGTGAGTACTCCTGCTAAATATTGTTGAGAGTGCGTCCTTAGACTGTACTTTGTATTGTTAGCATCCAGCATTTTATAATAACTTTGAACGGGGTTAGCGTATACAGAACTGAAAAAAGTGATGAAAGTGCACGTATAAATAAGTTTGGTTTTCATGTTCCTTTTCTTGCCTTTTAAACTTCCTTCGTATCAATTTACATCAATAATATTGCTTTCACCAAGGCAATCATCTTCATTAACTGATTTTTGTTCATGATAATAACTCTGCGACAGTGGATTAGTCACCCTCCTCACCTTTTTCTCAGGCTCAATCCGTGCTTTCTCGCACCACAACTCAAACAGCTTGCTGGCATTAGGTTTCCTATCACCCCTAAGGTGACCATTGTACTTATCAAAAGCCTTTACTTCTTTCTCAACATCCAGATTTTTGTTTGTTAGTAGTTGTAGTGCTTTTTCTGTGATTTTAAAAGTGCTTTCTTCTTCGTGAAGCTCTTTACTACTACTTACTATTTTATTAGTTACTTTATATTTATTAGTACTTAGGGGCACTTTTTCAGCTAGCTGATAATCGACTTTCTGTTCAGGGTAAGAAATATCAACGGTTTCAGGGCTTTTAACAGCTATGCTAAAATCGACTTTCTGTTTGTTATCAGATATCCAAAAATCGCTTTTCTGTTGGAAGCTAGCTATAGCTTGCTTAATTAGCAAAAACTTATCTTTCTCACTATCTGGCTTTCGCTCTAAGTATACCCTGATAGGTTTAGAGTCTTTGACTGGCTTTTCTACGGTTTTATATGCAATGAGAGCTTGCGGTTTTTTATCATAACAGTGTCGTATATCAAACTTGATTAGTAATCCTGCGGCTATTAATTCTTTGATGTACTTTTGAGTCAGCTTTTCTGACGTTTTGAATTGCTTAACATATCCTGGTATTGATTGAATAAAGTCATCTGCATTGCAAGACCAGCGCATATACATTATTTGTGCTCCAGTGCTTATATCTGTGCGTCGAATGAAATCTACTGAAAATTGACGAAAATGATGGTTTCCCTTTACATCACCTGTGTCGATGGTCATAATTTAATAGCCTTTGGTTAATAGTTTTAGGCAATCGCTCGGTATAAAGTTGGCGCTGGATACCGAGTGATATTTATCTTTACTCTACTTCCATTGAATATTTTGCATGAAGTTTTTTGTAAGCATCGTCTGGAGCTTTTCTATAACCAGGCTTATCTGGATCAGCAAACCATGATTTTATTGTTCCGGCTGAGTATCCTGTTATTTTTGATATTTCATCATAATTTAGCCTGTGAAGTGCTCTAATGATCGCAATTTTTCCATTATTTATATTATATGCTGTTTTTATTTTGTTCACTTTACTGTTCCAGACACTTATCGTTACCGTAAGAATACATTAAGTCTCTAATTAGTCAAAATAATAATTGACATTGGAAACGATTTGTACCATAATAGAGACATAGCTTGAAGGGATATTTAGTCTTGAAGTTATTTGAAAAATAACGTTACTAGTTCGCTGCGTCGAAACTTTGAACTAGCAACGACCCATATCGTGACAATATAAGCGAGGAAATTATGTCCAATTTACCTGCATCCGTCAAATCTGACGAACCTTACTACCAACTCTCTAGCACTGACATCCGCGACCTTGAAGTCATGCTCGGCATGCTTGAGAGTCATATCGGCCACTCTATCCCTGCGATTAGTCGTATTCTTAAAAAATTAGACAACCCTATTTCTCAATATCGAATCGTAAAAACGGGCCTTAGTTCAGCGAGAAGTATTCGCCTGAATTAATTACTTACTTTTCAGTTTTTAGTTTTACAAATTCATTTTTGAGGGATAAGTCATGTCTAAAGAAAATAAAGCGCAAGCGGTTATCGAGTTCGTAAGTCAACCAGATCGCACTTTTACGATTGAACTAGACACAGTAGACAGCATGTTAAAGCAGCTTTTAGATCACGCTGGAAATTGCATTAACATCGATTTTGAAGCTGCGAAAGATGAGGCTTTTGATTTTCGTACTTCATTTAATGCAGTGTTTTATGAGCTAGATTATGAAGTCGTTTCTTGTATCAATGCTCCCCTGCCTAAAACTCAACACTTCGGTTCTGAAAATACACTAGTTGAATTGGAATTAATCAAAGAAGGCTTAGAAGAGTACGGCGATTTATTTAAGCGTTACTACCAATACAAACACTGTGAAGATGCAGAGCATGCGGTAGATATGATCGAAACCACTGCAATCCTTGCAACAGCCGCTTAATTTGTGGGGCTTCGGCCCCTTCTAGGGAGTATTTAAAATGTACGCAACAAAAGAAGAGCAAATTGATTGGGCTGGTGCAAAGGTTATCGAGGGTATGCCGATTGATGAATATCACGCACGGCCTGAGTTAAGCAGTAGTCAGCTTAAGTTAATTAATAAATCAATTCGACACTGGCGCGATGATCAAGAGAACCCAAAAGAAACCATCGATTGTATGCGCCTAGGTAATTTGGTTCATGCCTTAGTGTTAGAGCCAGAAGAGGTAAGCAAACGCTATGCTGAGCCTTTTATGGCCCCTAAAAATGCTTTAAGCAAAGTTGACGATATAAGGGCTTATATCCGAGACAAAGAGCTTCATAATCATCCGTCGAAGCTTAAAAAAGATGAGTTGCTGGAACTGCTCAAAGAAAAAGATCAAGATGCGCCAGTGCTTTGTTTGATGCAAGAGAAGTATGAGCGCCAGCATGTAGGCAAAGAGTTCGTGACCCCTGCAATGATGGAACAAGCCCAATTTCTAGCAAAAGCTATAGAAAGCCACAGGATGAGCAAAGTGCTTTTATCTGGGGGAAAGCCTGAGTTGAGCGTTTTCGGCGAATTAGAGGGCGTTCCTGTGCGTGTCAGGGCGGACTATTTGCACCCTGCCGCAATTGTCGATATTAAAACTTGCCGTGATGAGGTTTCAGTGGAGCGGTTTTCTCGAACTGCTGTCGATCTTGGTTATTACCTAAGCGCAGCACTTTACATGCATGTCATAGCGCAACAGACAGGAATGGAACGGCCTTTTGTGTTTTGCGCCATTCATAAAGCAACTGGTTATGTTGCTTATCACAAAATCGAGTGGGGTTCTGAGGCGCATAGTTATGGACTGCAATTATGTTGCAATGCGCTAGAGCGTTATAAGCAGTGGCAGGCTGGAGATAAATCATTAGAAGAGTTTGCCTATGGTAGCAAAATTACTGATCTGGAAGTGCCTAAGTACGAATTAAATAAAATTATGGGAGTTAGATAAATGGAAATGCAAACACAAAATAAAACGTTTTCGCTTGCACCAACTAGTTTTGAAGGTGCATTACAGTTTGCAGAAATGATTGCACAGTCTGGTTTATGCCCTAGCTCTTATCGAGGTAAAACAAATGACGTTTTTATTGCAATGCAGATGGGCGCAGAAATTGGTTTGCAACCGATGCAAGCAATACAAAATATCGCAGTGATCAATGGTAAGCCTACAGTCTATGGTGACGCATTAATGGCGATTGTTCGTTCTCATCCAGATTGCGAATCAGTGAAAGAGGGCTATGACGAATCGAAAAAACTTTGCTGGTGCAAGGTGAAAAGAAAAGGCCAAGATGAGCAAGTGCGCTATTTTTCAATGCAAGATGCAGAACAGGCTGGGCTTTTAGGTCGTGGACCTTGGAAACAATACACACGAAGAATGTTGCAAATGAGGGCACGCTCTTGGGCATTGCGTGATGTTTTCGCCGATGCGCTTTGTGGGTTTATGCCTAGAGAAGAAGCTGAGGATTACGAGGTGAAAGATATTAACTCCCCTACCTTAGAGCCGAAACAAAGTAACGTCACCGATTTAAATTTGATTTTAGAGAATCAATAGGGGTTGTGATGGATATGCACAAATATACTTTGCAATATTTCGCTAAAGGTAGGATTAAGTCAATCCAGTTTTGTAGTAACTACCACCGAGCCGATGCACGTAAAACCGCATTTAGACTAGCAAGGGCTAGAGGTATCAATCTAAAACGATGCTATCATCGGCTAGATGATCACGGTTCATGCAATACGAATTGAGGGCTTCGGCCCTTTTTTCTTGAGCGCAAATAAAAAATATTTTAAACTGCGTTAATTTTTTTGTTGAAAATGTCTGATACTATTAGTAGAAATTTAAATTTGAGGGTGAATATATGCCTGTTATTACTATAGCTTGTAGCAAGGGTGGTGTGGGTAAATCAACAATTGCAACATCTTTAGCTGTATCCTTAACGCAAGCAGGGTTTACAGTCGCACTTTTAGACTCAGACCCACAATTTAGTGCAAGTTTGTGGGCTGATACTAGGCTTGATGAAGAAGGCTTACCCAAAATAAAACATGTCCAAAAAATTGGAAAAATTAAACATGAAGCTTTGGGTTTGTCAAAGCAGTTTGATTATGTAGTAATTGATACTGGTGGTCAGGATAGTACGGAAATGCGTCAGTCACTGGTTGTTGCTGACCTGGCAGTGATTCCAATGCGTCAATCTCAATATGATCTTGATGTAATTGAAGGTATGACTGAAATAGTTGATGATGCCCAATCTATAGGCAATGATAAACTCAAAACAGTTTATATCTTGAATATGGTGAACCCTAACAGTAAAAGCAAAAAAGCATTAGAGCTTATAGAAGCACTGAACGACGATGATGATATAAACTTGTATAGCGGTTTTCTTTACTCTCGTGATGCCTATGTGGAAAGTTCTAGTTCAGGGAAAGGAATTACAGAATTGAGGGATAAAAAAGCAAAAGCTGAGTTTGTTGCATTTACTGACTATATAATCAATTTATTTAAAGGCAAGAAAAATGGCCGTAGTAAGAAAACGAAGCAAAAAGAAAAAATCAGAGCTTAAAGGCGTAGAAGATTTTGTTGAGGCAACTGTTTTTAGTCGTGAGTTATGGGCACCTACTCCTGAGATTAAAATAGCCGACATTAAAATTGATCGTAAAATCAAAGACAGCAATGCAATAAAAAGCTTAGCTTCTAGTATGGAAGGCAAAAGACAAATTAATGCATGTGTTGTTAGAGAGTCTACCGATGGAGGTTATGAATTAATCTCTGGTGAGTGCCGTTATGAAGCAGCGAAGATTAATAAAGAGCCGCTTTTAGTACGTGTAATTGAATGCTCTGACGAAGAAGCTGCCCAAACAATTATTGCAGAAAATGAACAAAGAGTTGATTTGTGTGACTATGATAAAGCTTTAACCTACCTTGAATACATGAAGATGTTCAACATTAGAAGCATCAGGGCTTTTTCAAAACAGTTTAAGGTAAGTAAAACTCAAGCTGGTCGTTTACTGCAAGTTGAGAACATCCCCGAAAATGTTAGAGAATCTCTACCCATGGAAATACTCGGCGCTTCTCAAATTGAAGAGCTGGCGCAGCGCACAAAAAAAAGCAACCCCCAAAGTGATTATTATGAAGAGGCTATTATTTCTTTATCTGCTAAGTTGTCCCGAGTCGGGACAAGGGATAGTTCTGACCTGCTGTCCCGAGTAGGGACAGAGGAAAATAAAGACCGAGTTCTTGACTGGAAGGGTTTTATTTTGAGAGTAGACCGCAAGGTTAACCCTCCTGAGAAGCAACCCAAGAAGAAAATCGAGCGTTATGTTTTTAAGTCCGAAAAGGCTGATTTAAGGTATACAGACAGTGGCTTTGTCGTGAAGTCAAAGAAGCTTACTAGAAAGCAAAAAGAACAGATACAAGAAGCCTTAGATGCTATTTTATGATAAAGGCCCACACGGGCCTTTTTTAGGGGCTACTTGCCAATTGCTAGCCAGCTCACCCCGTAAACCCCTGTGAGATCGTCGAAAGCTGTACCCCCCACACCTCCGACATCAAAAGCCACTGTAAACTGTGTTTTGCTAATGTTGTATATTGAGGTGTTAAAACGTCCAGCGTTAGGATTTGGCGTACTGATTTTTGTAGCTGTTACGCTGTATACAGAAGAAAACTCTATGGGGAATGTTTCTGTTGAACCCTCTTTAGGCATGTCGAGTAGTCCCCATTGCACTAAAAAGCCACCGAGCCAATCAGGTAGACGAAGGTAGCCGTTACGTTTATCACTAAATTTTGCTTGATTTAAAAAATCATGTAGCACTTCGGGAGTAATAAACGAATTGGTGTCTGTGCCTGATTCGACATCAGATTGAGATGCTTTTTTAACTTCAACTTGCAGAGAACCGTCTTTGTTTTGTGTACGGTTTAAAGTATCGCTTTTAATTCCGCTAGGTGAGTTATCGTTGCGCAGCCATTGACTGTAATTTTTATCTGCTGGGTTGTCTGAGCTAGAAATAACTTGAGCGCGTGTAAAGGTTTCTCCGTTGTCTCTAATTGCAAGCTGGCCTGTGACCTTGTGTTGTTTGTCATCAAGGAAAAGGTTAATACCTGTAAAGAATACATTCCCTCCAACTGGCTGATTTTGTGCGCTGTATGAGCGTATGAATTGAGTTTTAGTTGCGCCATTCCAGTTGTATATGTTGTTGCAGTATTGTTCTTTAGTGACAAGTTGCGGCGTGATTAAAATCCAATCTGACCAGGTTTTGCCATCACGTGCCAGCATGCGGCAATATTTGTTATGACTTGAGTAGCTGCCATCTTCAAAACCAACAAATTCCTGATAACATCCTGGGTTGTCGCTGTACGGATAAACTGACAAGATGCCTAAATTTGAAGGGGCGTTTTTCCAGCCTGTACTGGTTCCTGAGTAATGCGCTGCTTTATCTTTAAAGTTGTTTGCATCACCATTTGCAATATTAATTGTTCGGGCATCATTAGCGACCATTGAATAATCGATGCGCTGCCAAGAAGTCCAACCACACCCAGCGGTGTATTGCCGTACAAAAGTTGGGGCTGTGTCGTCTGTTGCTAGGCTGGTAATTGTTTGGGTTAAATCTGATGAATTAGGCACGCGCACAACGTGACACGTCCACCAATGGCCTTTAGTTGATGTTAGAGTCGGTCCATTTTTCATTGAGGTGTTTGTACAGACAAAGAAACCTGTTTGATTTACTAGATTCCAATCGCCAAGGCTATCAACATAAATACCACAAGTAACTCCGTTGTAATCTTTAGCAACCGCAGGCGATGCTACTTTTTGAGTGCTGCCATCGCTAAATGTTAGGCCGTTGTTATTAATCGATGCTACTTTTTTATTCTCATAATAAAAACAAATGGCGTTACTGCTGTCGAAGCTGACTTGTGATTTTCCGGCGCTATAAATCTTATCTTGTGTATTGAGTTGTTCCCATTCTGACCAGCCGTCTGCTCCGCTTTGTGTTGTTCTAACAGAAACGCCACGAGACAAGTTTGACCACGGAATAGCAAATTGAGAAGCAGAATTTTTGCCGTCCCCCATGATGAAAAAATTAAACCATTCACCGCCTGGGTCTTGGTCGTTGACGGGGTTATTCTTAGGAACGCCACAATAGATGCCCGTTTTGAATAAGTTGTTTAGATCGTCATCCGGTGAAAGTGCGCGTGCTGTTCCGTCGTAGTTAGGTAAATTATAAGCGGCTGTGTTTTGTGTGGTGTTATCAGCAAAAACTAATCCTGATTGAGGTTTAAATGGGTTGTTAGAAATAACTAGCGAGTTAGTTGCTTTAAATACCGTAGAGCCAGCGACATTAACATCAACCTCGCCGTTTTGACTTTTAACCGCAACGCTAGAATTACCCCAATTGATTTGATGTGAAGCTGTTTCGTTTATCCATGTGCGCTTATCGACGATGTTAGTGATTTGGGTTGCGTCTGTGGTGATATCGTATAGCTCCACATCATTTGCATCGTCAGAAAGCGGTGAAGTTGTTGCTTTGACTTTGGTATCAGTTAAATCAACATAGACGATATTTGTTTTATTTGCAGTGAGTGTAACGGTTCCGGCTGGCACGGTAATGCTTTCATTGTTTTGCGTGACTGAGCCTTGAAGATAACCAAAAATGAGGCCTGTTGTCGTCGTTGCGTCTTTGCCAAAATTAAATGGCAGATAGCCGAAAGACTGCGTGACTTCATCAACGTAACGGATCCACTGCGCGACACTGCGGAAAATATAATTGAATTTATTAAACTCTGGCTTATCTCTGAATGCATAACCGTAGTCGATAAGCTTTTGTGGAATTTCTTCAACGTTGGGCTGGCCGCTAATCGGATCGGTGCAATCTTTCATAGCGAAATCGGGGTAAGTTGTTGGACGTTCTAAACTCATAGTGTTCCTGTTTAATTAAGTAAAAATTCTGCGGTAACACGGCCGTCATCAAAGCCGCTCGAGATATCATCAAAGCCGAAGGGGCTGCCGCCTTGTGTTGTGAGTCCGTAGTATTGAATGCCACCCCCAATCACTTGCGCGACAAGTTGCATATTGCTAGGCGTTGCGTTTTCGCCGTCGAAAAAGACTTGCACCTGGGCTGGGCCGTGGTTGTTTTCTCGAAATTGGATGACAGAAGAGGCCGTGATTTGTTTTGCAACGAAAGAGATATCACGCTCGCGGCCCTGACTTGTGTTAATTGCAATCTGCAAATAAATGGCGCGGCGGTAATTGTCATCTTTTAAGCCGTTGCGTTGGCAACCGACATCATAGCCGACATCGTCAAGTTGTTTTCCTGTTGCGTTATCAATATAGCGCTTGGTTAAAAGGTCGATGAAGGTTTGTTCTGAACTCTGTAAGGCATTAGTTAAAACCTGGACTAGTTTTGTGTAGTTGTCTTTGCCTTTGAATTGTTCGAGGGTGCGGCTTAAAGCCAGTGCATTGTGATCAATTGGGGTGATCGTCGTCATCTTCTCTCACTGTGATATTCGCTGATTTAAAGACTGCAATAGATACGCGGTCAATCGGTATTTTCTTTTTGCTCCATGGGTCATTAATGTTGGTTTTCATTGAGAGGTCGATGTATTCAATGCCTTCGGGAATTGCTTTATAAATTGCCGCAACAAAACGCTGAGGAATGACATCGACATTAACAGTTAAAGTATTACCGTAAGCCAGGGCTGCATTCAGAATAGCTGAGTTGATGTCGGCAGGCATGGCCTCTTTATCTTCTTTAGCGAAAATAATGTCGATATAAATCGGTATTTCTGTAGGGCGTGAGAAGCGACTAAGCTGCGTATCACCGTTTGAGTCGGTGACTTTGAGTTCGATGCTGCCGTAAGTTGGAATACCGCCCGATTTTTCGTTAAAGATCGTTTGTGCAATTTCTTGTTCATTGCCACCGAGTACAATGGCGCTAATGCTATGAGGAGGTAGGTTATTTGCATCGGTCTGGTCTGTGGTGTTTTGAAACACATAAGCGTTTGTCACCCCGTCTAATTGCCGAACGGCAGCGGATATTGCATCGACGGAACCCGAGCCTAAAATCTTTAAGCTGCTATTTCTGCGTAGAAGGATCTCAGTATCGGATTCTTTTTCACGGCCTAGTATAGCTGCGCTTGGATTGGTAGAGCTATCCCAGCCATACACGGGCGTTTTAATTTCAGTCAGGCTGTTTTCTGGTGCGCTGACAACGCCATAATCGATAGCTTCAACTGTGGCGATGATGCTGCATTTTTCTATACTGAGTCCTGCGCTGGGTTCGGTTGAGAACGTCGAGAGTGTGTCATTGGCTTCAACCGTAAAAACCCCTGAGCCTTTAAAGAAAGCCATGAGCTTATCAGAGGTGGTATTTATTTGTGCGGCAAGTTTTCCTGCAATGTCGTCAACCGTATCGCTTTCTTTTGCGATGTAACTGTATTCGACTTGATCAATATTGAGATAGTAATTATTGCCTGGAATGTGCGTTGCTACGAGAACCTGCAGAAAGGTCGCATTGTTATAGCCGATAGTTTGATCGTTGGTGAGTTCAAAAAGCTTTGATGTGTTTTCTACCGCGATTTGCGAGCCTTTTGGAATGCTCACGCCCGTGTTACCGGTTAGAATACATTTTGCATTGGACTTATTCGCTCCAAGGCGTTGAATGCCGACACGAGCGCAACAGTCAGTTAAGTTTTTATCCTGGGCTGTATACGCATTTTGAGCATCGTAAGTTGCAGCGCCCAGTTGGTAAATTTGATAGAGCTGCGCTGAAACAATATTAAATAATTGGCCGAGCACTTTATACGTCTCAGCCTGGACTCCTGAACCCCACAAGGATTGTGCATCTACAACCATGTCGTTCACAATATCGTCTTGTGTGGGCAGTGTCAGGCCCGTGTCAGTTAAATAGCTACTGTTAGCCACTAATTACGACCTCCGTATTATCTGCGGATAAAACTCGCGCGGTGTAAGTGTATTTTCGCTTTGCATTATCAATTGATGATGTGAACTCTAAAATTGTACTGACGTCTTTCTCTTCAAGAATGGCCTTTTTGAATATTGAATCGATAACATCAGCGGTAACTTTATTACCGAGGATATTTTGAAAGTAGGGAATGCCTGCGGTGTCATCTAAAAACCATTCGCCCTGAAACGTGTTTAATTTAATGCTGAGGCGTTGGGCTAGGCTGTCAGTTAAATGCAGCGATAGAGAGCTAAAATCAATATCGTGATCATCATTAAGTAAAAAGTCGGTCATAGTAAAGCCTTAGGCTTACACGGTAAGCCGAGTTTGTGAGATTTATTGCAAATATATTGGGCGACTAAAAGGCGTTGTTTGCCTGTGGTTGGGATTAGGCTATTTTCTAGGTAGGGGTTAAGTTTTGGCGGCAAGCTAAAGAGGTGAGCTTGTTTTCCCTCCGCCTGGCTCAACCCCACCGTGAGTATGAGATTTAAGACTAATACCACCGCCGACAACATCGCTCGACGCTGTGATAGTTTGAGCACAATTAATTGCTCCTGAAGTTTTAACATCGCCTGAAAAGCTCGAGGCTTTAGAGCCTGCGCTTGCGGTTAATGCAGGCGTGGTTAAGTCACCGGTAATCGCTACATTGCCTTTAAATTGACTGAGCGGTGCTGTCACCGTGAGTTGTTGGCTTGCGTTAATATTCGCGTTGATTGTATTGATTGTGATTTGCTTGGGTGCATTAATCACGATGCTGCCATCGGGTTTTAAAATAATCTGATTGTCAGAGAATTTAAGTTCGGTATTTACTGGATCAGCGTTAAGCGTGCGGCTGTATGGGTATAGGCCAGGGATAAATACTGCATCTGTATAGTTGTGCTTATGATTTCCCAGAGGTTCAGCTTCGTCATTGTCGCCCGTCATCCACTGATCTATCGAGCGCTCACAGAAAAATAAAAGTCCGGTGTCGCCTTGCTTAGCTGGGAAAGATAAAAGCCCACCGCCTGCGCTTGGAAACATGACAGGAATATCGGTTATTACTGGCATCGAAAAAGAACGCCCGTCACGGAGTTTTTTCTTAATGACGGGTTGAATGTTTGCTTTTTGTGTTTTCGCGTCATAGGAGGCAATACGGCCAGGGATTGACGTGTGTACATCACAAAGGCGTGACTCTAAAGCCGCATGCAAGACTTGTTCAAGCGTGTTCATTGTTGATTGCCTCTAATGTTGCTAATGTTTTCCAGTTTTTGCCAAGGGTTTCCCCTCTGTGGTTGATTTTGCTGACTCGATAAAAGCTATTGATATGTTGCGTTTCAACTTTGACAATCGAATGAGGCACAATGCGCGGATTGACCAAACTTGTAATTTGCAGGCCGTTATTCGGTATGTTTTCACGCTCTAAACCGTTCGGATTAAATGCCGTGATGCGTGGCGAATCAATTAAGCCGGTATCTGGCGTTAATAAAAGCGCCTGCTTTTGTGTGTTGGTCCTCAGTGCCGAACTGATATAAATCACGCCATCTTGTATTGAGAACTTCATAAAAAGCGAGCCGAGTAGTGTTTGAAGCGCATCACGGGTTAAACCAGCCACATAATAACCATTAGAGAAAATGTGACGTGTTAACGTGTCTTGATCTGTAATTTCGCTTTTAGAAATACTACCATCAGCCGTTAAATCTTTAATTAAGCTTTGAGCCACTTGTAAGGCATTGGTGCCCGATGGGAATGTGCTGAATGAAAACGTTTCTTTGAGTGGCATATAGCCATCACTGCATTGAATAAGTGTTGCCCGACTCGCTTGCTCTCTGTGTGTATCAAAGCCACTGACTTGTCCGGCAAATAATGTGACTAGCGGTTGATCATCGTAAGCAACAGACAATATCAAGGCTAAGCCTTTTTTTAGCCTGCTAATGTCTGAGTCGTTTAAGTTGTAGACGGTAATGCTTGCTTTGTTTTGATCTGAGCTTTCATCGGTTTTAGTAATATCAAACTTGATATTCAGTTCGGTGATTTCTATGCCCGTTTTACCAGCTTCGCCGATTTTTAGGGACCATTTGCGGTTAAATTGTTGCATTTAAAATTACTGTGACATGTTCTGTATATTTATTGATGAAATGTGATAGCTTACTTGCTTTATTAAGGTAATATTAAATCAGGGGTGTTTTAGATGATGTTTAATAAGGAAAGCAGCGATAAATTTGCTAGATATACTAATCAGAATGATGAAAGCGTTGTTAGAGTTTCAGCATCAGATTTACAGCAAAATTTAAAAGAGGTGACAAAGCTTCTAACTCAAGGCTGTTTCGTAGAAATAACCAAGCATCGGCGAACGATTGGAATGATCGTGCCTTACTGATTGATCTCATCTTTGGATAAATAAAACAGCTTAAAATCACTGCCTAAATTTTTTCTATTGGGTGGTTCAAATTCATTTGTAGTGTTAATACCCATAAGCTCCCCTTCGATGAATCCTTCGATTTTGTATCTTTGGATAAGTGGGGAGTAGGGTAGTAATTTTAAGCCGCTTAAAATAGGGTTTCCGTCCGTGTCAGCGATAGAAATACGCCAAGTTTCATCCCGCGTGTTCCAGCGCACATCAAACTGATAGGCGGTGCCTTCTAGGGAGGTTGTTTGTGTGTAGTTTGGTAATTTGCTGCTTAGAGGGATTTCTATCATTTAAAATAGACCTTTAGTAAAACTTATTGCTTTTGTACCGAGTTGATATTCAAATGTTCCTTTTTCAACAGGCTTTGCTGCTACATGACCTAGGTCTGCTTTTTTTGAGTTATCATCCTGAGTCTTTTGGTCGGCGATATTATCGGGAACCGTTGTGGTCTTACTAACAACCTTTTTAATGATCTCAAGTTTTAACTCAACAAATAAACTGTCACCTGTATCTGAATCGCTTTTAATCTCTAAGTCTGCAATGGCTGCATTATCAAAATACTCATCATCAATCGACAGTTTTATTGTTTTCCCACTTTTTGAAAAATCTTTTAATAGTCTCTTTGCGTCATTTGGAGAAGTGAATTGTTGTTTTACAATTTCCCCTTTTTTGATGCTGTCAGTGATATTAATTGAATAAGTTGAAAGGCTTGCCATAAAAACAATTGGAGAGCCAGAAACAATCCCTTTGATGTTTATTACATCATTTTGATTGATAATATCATCTGTAATTGGGTTGTTTTGAGAGCCGTCTTGATCGCTTTCAACTGGGAATTGAGTAACTTTATTTCGATACTTTTCGTTTTTTGATTTTAATGTGTCTATGTAAACAGATTGTTTTCCTAGCTCTAATATAGCCCCCACTTTTTACTCCTTATTTGTATATCGTGCTAATAGTTGCGTGTGCTGCTTGTTTTGCATTTTTGTCACTGTGTCTTCAATAATTTGGGCCATCGACTGTGCTTGTTCGCGTGTAGTTCCGGCGGCGACATTAAAGTTAAAACTAAAAGTGTTTTGAGGTGAAAAATTGACTTCGTGGCTTGTTGAACGGGTATTGTTGTGAGTGATTGAGCTTTGCAAAGCAGCAGGCGAAGTCAAAGAAAGTGCATTTTGATGCAAATTTTCAACCGTTGGCCAAACAACTTTATGGAGGTGTTGAACCGCGTGAGTGCTGTCATAAGTGTTTGATGGATAAAATGCGGCTGAAACAGCGCCCAGGCCGTCTGCGCCTGCGAATTTTCCGAACTCAAGTAATTGCGAGCCAACATAGCGCGACGATGTGATTGCCTCACCTGCAACGGCT
The DNA here is from genome assembly GCF_001720395.1 of Piscirickettsia litoralis. Classification (NCBI taxonomy): domain Bacteria; kingdom Pseudomonadati; phylum Pseudomonadota; class Gammaproteobacteria; order Thiotrichales; family Piscirickettsiaceae; genus Piscirickettsia; species Piscirickettsia litoralis. The sequence goes on along the minus strand of NZ_MDTU01000007.1, from coordinate 28,016 downwards.
TTAACTGCGGTTTTTGCATTTGTTGCAACAACTCCAATGCCTGCAATTGCAGTGCCGAAAACCCCCTTAGCAATATTTTTTATCTTGCTAAATCTTGATATTGGTTCTTTTGATGGCTTCGGTTCTCTTCCTTTAGGTGAACCCTTTTCTCGCTCTCCAATCTCTTCGCCGAGTGGGTTGACTCCTTTCTTATCTTTAGAATAAACATTAACCACAGCGGCCTCGATATTAACAAGGTGAGTCACCATATTTTCAAGGCCGCCAATTTTTCCTTTACCTAGCTTATTAGTGGCCCAGCCCTTAAAAGCATTGCCTAATTTGCTGATTTTCCGATAAGCAAAATAAATAGCACCTAAAGAGGTTGCAATCCCTGTTAACTCTAAAGCTACCTTTTTAATTTCTGATAAGTCACCGAACCACTTAACTAATGAGCCAGTGACCGACTTTTTGCCGTTAAGATGACCCTCAATATCATCAATCGCAAAAGGTATT
>NZ_MDTU01000007.1:11837-22936 GCF_001720395.1 Piscirickettsia litoralis | reverse complement strand
CCCACATTTAAAAAATTTAAGCCCTTGGCCAGCGAGTTTATTTTTTTGGCTGGCCAGCCGAAAAGTTGAAGCTAGTTGTGTTGCTCGTGTTTCTGAATCTGGGCCTAAAGCTTCAATTAAAAATATGAGCTCATACAGTTGCGTGACTTGCACACCTTCATCGCATGGGGATTCATTGGGTTGGCCAACCATTTTTGAATTGTAATAACGCAGTGAGGTGAACTGATCTAGTCTTAAGTTACTTTGATAGCCGAGTACAAGGGTTTCATTAGTTTCGGTTTTAAGGGTATTGAGTAGAGCTTTCTGCAGGTTTGCTATATTCATAAGTAATATGACTTTAAATTTAGAGATATTATGAAATATTCAGAAAAAGGTTCAGAGTCTCACCGTAGCTTCGAAATAAGTTACATAATAACTCTTCAAGAAAACAAGAAATATACAGCCTATGGGGGATATGCTGGCCCAAGCCTATCACTGTGCAATACTTATACATCACCTGGTTATTTTGATACGATAAGAGAAGCTAAGGAACAATTTCTAAGAGAAATGAAAGCAATTATTGACAATCTATAGCTGTACAAATCACCTCCCAATGGCTGCTATAGGGTTTTACATCGACAACATCAAATTGCTTATCATTAAAAAGAACTCTGTCAGGTGGTCGATTTGTGCCGATGTCAGCCCCATAGATTTCTTGTTCTGAAAATATTTCTATCGCTGTCTTGCGATTAAAGGCGGTTGGATCATGTTTTAAATGGTCGCTATAAGGCAAGACAACGGCATCAACATCGAAAGTTTTGTCGATTACATCACTAACAATTCCGTCGATAATTTCTTGCTCTGGTTTATAGCGTGTCACGGTGATTGCTTTTTTGGGCAGGTAAAACATTTTTCTTCTTTATTAGAAAGTATATAAAAGTAGCCTCAAAAGAGGCTTTTTTTAGGTGATTTTGGGGCAAAGTTAGGAAAGCGATGGAGTGAAGCTTGCCTCTTCATTGTTAAGTTTAGCGCTAGAGCTCATTAATAATGTTGCATTTCTAGCTATTCCTTCACGCGTAAGTATTTTTTGTTCATCTTTTTGTGTTCCGTTGAAATCTTTTGGGTAATTACGAAGAGTGTTTGCAAAATCTTCAGCTACCCGACCTAAGCTGCGTGATATTGAACCTGTAGTTGTATTTGTGTGCAATTGTATGTTCGTACCTAAGGTATCATTTAATAAATCAGTAATGTCTTCTGTGAGTGAACCCTTGGTTCCTTCAAGTTCCTTCAAAAAATTTATTAATCTAATACAACACTCCATAGCGTTACATTTTATATATTCCATTTTATCAATATTTGCCAATTCACAATCGTAATCATCATCAGTTTCAAAGTGAACCTCTGGAGTTGCTACTCCACCAAAAAGGTTAATAAGTGTACGAGCTTGAGTTTGTTGATTATGATTACCAAACATATTAGGTTTGGGGTGTTCCCTTAAGTACTTTAGAGCCAATTCTTGTATCTTTTGTGGTGTGAGAGAGCAAAAAACAGCATACTTTGATTCTTTCATCAATGCATATCCTTTCTTTAAAAATTAATGTCTTCAGTGCGATATATATTATCGCCAAATATGTAAATATATAGTATGTTTTATGTAAATTAATCAAATAGATAGTTATTGTTACAATGGTGGGGCAAACATTTTAAGAAAACAGAGTGATATTACCCGACTCTATAGCTCACGTTGGCACGCATGTTGCCGAGATCGATCAAAGGTTTATCTGAGCCTTTTTTAGCGATTGTAGATTTTTTATTTTCTTCAAAATCTCCGCTTGTTGTTGTAATTTTTGTATCGCTCACCATAATTTCACCCAATCGGTTTAATTGAGTAGAAATGCTGCTTTTATTTCTAATGACCTTACCTAGTCTTATTGCAAGGTGGCGCTTATAAAAGCCATGAGCTTCTAAGTTCTGTTGCATAAATGGCCTTTCTGGAATCCTTTTCTTTTTATCGCCAAATTCATTGAGCCTTGCTATGGCCGCGATCGTAATTGGTTCTTTTTCCCCGTCTTTACTTTCTTCTTCTTTACCATCAAAAAAGCCGACTCTGAGTTGATGAGTGGGTAATTTTCTTACCGTCTTCTCAAAATTTTTAAGAAGTTTATCGTCGATTTTGACTTCAAAATTGGCGGTCATTAAACATCCCTCGAATGAATCTAGGCTGATTAATTGTAGGGTCAGAGCGATACTTCACATCGTCAGCCTTATTAATCCCCCCAGCATAAAAAGCACCTACACCTAGGCTAGAGCTTGCGCGGCTTCTAATCTTTTCAGCGAGCTTTAAATATTGCTCTGACTTCTGGGAGAGGTCTTGCCTTAATCCTCCTGCATCTTGATCTGGCATCCGTGAAAATTGACCTGCAATGTTCTCACAACATGCCGCCGCCGCTTGATCTGTGCTTTTGTATTGATCAAGAGTGAAATTTATTTCTTCATCTTGTAATAGCTGTTCTTTCTCATCAGTATCGCCAATCAAGTAACGAATTTGAAAAAGAGGGGAAGCTTGTAGTTGAGAAACATCATAGGACCAACTCATTTTTTACCCTTCTTTTTGTGATAATCAATTTTGCCAGCCATAAATAAACATCTGAGTTGCCTTCGACTCAGCAATTCTTTTTTTATTTTCTGGCCTTTTTTGTAGTGTTTGCCTCCAAGAAGGAGGCCGAAAGCAGTTGAGGCGCAAAACTCTAGCGCCTCATTAAATTCTGTGTAATCGCGCATAGTAACTCCTATGCGGCTTTCTTCGTTTGGTCTTTGGGAGCTGCTAGAGCTACTTTTTCACCAATACAATTAGTTAATAAGACACCCATATCAGGGCATGTGACTTTATTCACAAAGCAAGATTGGATCTCAATAATATCAGAGTGAGTTTCTTCATTTCTGAACTTTAAGATTCTGTGACCCTTTTTAGCACCATATAATCCTTTCCATTGGAAAGTACGGCAAGCGGTTGCAATACGGCTATTAGTTGCGGCCTTGCTCTTGTATTGCAAAAGCATAGAGTCGTTGTTGATGAATTTTAAGTCTGGATTATCACTGGCTTTTTCTGCTTCGATATTTTGAGTTGCATTCATGATTTTGATCTCATCAACTTCCAGTAACTCAGCGATAGCTTGGGCGCTGACATACGATGCACCCCCCTTTGTTGCGCCGTTGTACTTCACACGGTCAATAATTTCCTCATTATTTTTTAAGGCCGTAAAGACGCGGCGAGGCATCGTTAATGAGTTGGGCCTAAATCCGCCTGTTTTTTCTTCCGTGTTATCAAGGATATTGTTCATTGTTTCAATCGGGGTTGAGTTTGCTTGATTGAATTGAATAAATTGATTTGAGTTAGGCGTACCGCTTGCGATTCCCTCCATCTCTGTCGCCCATACGCCAGGCTGGAAGTAATCAGAACAGGCTTTCTTTTCTTTAAATAAGAGCATTTGCTGGGTTAAAAACAGCGATGTATTTTTATCAAGTTCAAAAACGCTGTCTGCATTGGCCCGATCTTCATCAGTAATGCGAGACAAAAGCGCATACTGCTCGCACTTAAATAGGTCTTTACTGAAATCAAAATTCGCTTCGGCAGCAACTGTGCCAGGGGAGCGTTTTTGCATTTGTGAGCGCGTCCAGCTTGAACGGTTATAAACGATATATTCATCAGAGGTATGGGGCACAGGCAAAATAGGTGAGATTGAGCCATGCACATAATTTTGATTGGTATTTACTTCACAAACACTTGCGGAGGTGAGCACAGTGTTAACGTGAGCATCTGATTTAGTAATGGGTCTTGATTTAATTGGCATTGTTTATCCTATACAAAAAGAGAGTGATGGAAAAAGAAGGAAATAGTCAGCTTAAGACGATGGTGGCTTAGGAATTGCGTAACCATTAGGAATAAGCATCACGCCGATAATGTCGCCCGCTTCATTTGCAGACTCAATCGCCTTGCCAATTGCCGTATCGCCTTCTCCGGCTTGTGCGATTTGGCCGCTGGTTGAGACTTTTACATAGTTTCCGGCGGTAATTGCTGCACTGGCAATCATTTTTGCAATGCCTGTGATCATGACATCGCACACCGCACCTTACTCTGGATTATTCTGCAAAACGCCATCAGAAAGACCTCCTGCGGTCGCAAGTGCATAGCCTGTTTTAGTGTAATTTACTGCGGCAAAACGATAGTCGCTTAAATCAGTCGCCGCAGGAAGCACACCGATGTTATAGCCTTTTAAAAACATAAAGACTCCTGAGATTATTAATTGAAATTGAGGAAGGAGTAAGAAGTAGAGAGAAGAGTTAGCTTTCGAGGGGTAAAACTTTGCTCATTTCTGCGTACATGCTTTCGTCCATGTTTGCGATAATCGCTTCATCTTCGCAAGCGCCATCACTTACAGACTTCTTCACTTTCGCTTGGAACTGCCCTTGCTTGCCTGTTAATTTAGCCTCGCCTGAGAAGCCCTGTGCCTGGAAAAGTCCTTTTTGTTCTGCTTTGTAGACATTTGACGCTCGTTCTAACGCCTGAACTGTGTTTGCGTAGGTGTCAGGGTGACTATCATGTAAGTTCATGAGTGTTTTAGCGTCTATCTCTTGACCGCATGCACTAAACTCTTTTGCTTTGGCCTCAAAGGTTGCAAGTCTGCGCTCATTATCACGGTCTTGTAGCTGCTTAATCATTGCGCTTTGGTTTTGGATAAGGGCTTTAAAAGAGCTAACATCATCAAGCTTTTCTTCGGTTTTAGGTTTTATATCCGGCTGTTGCATAGAAGCCAAAAAAGCCTTTGTTTCCTCATCATCTTTCAATTCTTCAAGCAGTGCTTTAAATTCTGCAAATTTACCCATAGGTTTTGTTTCCTCTTGTTTAGGTGGGTTAAGTAGGGCTTGTGGAACGTTTTTATAACCGAATTCGTCAGGGTTGATTGAGGCTTGGATGTTAGAGCCTTCTATAATTTCATCAGCAAAGCCGAGGTCTATTGCCGCCTTTGCATCTATCCAAGTCTCACGATCTAGCATTTCATCGACTTTTTCTTCGGGCAGGCCAGTTTTCTCGCAATAGCCATTAATCATGCTTTTGCTTAGGCTTCCCAGCGTTTCAGACAATGATTTAAAGTGCTTCGCATTCCCTTGTTTTGTGGTGTAAGGGTGGTGGATCATCAAATAAGCATTCTTCGCCATTTTGGTTTTGCTCGCAGACACCGCAAGCAGACTTGCCATTGATGCTGCGACAACCTCAACCGTTGCTACACAACGATCTCCAAGCTCTTTAATGCAATCGACCATTGCAGAGCCTTCCATGACATCGCCGCCTCTGGAATTGATCATTAAATTGACCTTGTGGTCTTTGGGTATGGATTTTATCTTTTGGATAAAGTCTTTGGCGTTGCCGGATCCGATGTTGCCATAGACCATGACATCGGTTTGTTTGTTTGATTTGGCTAGGAAGTTGAAGTACTTTGACATTTGACAGCCTTTCTTAAGGTTTGGATTTTAATGTTTTTGATGTATGATGAATAATCATATAATTTTTGGGGTTTACTATGACTGGCAACAGCTTTAATATCGCAGCTTTATTCAAAGCTCAAAAAGACTTGGAATACAACATACAAAACATGTCTCCTAAAGATTATGAGACCTATACAGGTATGCTTAAAGAGCAAGGCAGTGACTTACTTCCATTCGTCCTTAAAGTCAGAGAAGACTTGAATAAGGAAAATGATAATAGCCCTACACCCTTTAGAATGCCTTAGTTTTTCGGCTTTAAAACAACGGTACACCTGCAATTAGGATGTGTCTCAGGCGGATGATAAACCGCCCGACCGTCCCCTGTAGTAAACGGTTGGTCAACTAAAACGGTTTGCTTGTTCATCGGCCTACAAATAAATTTAGATACCCTTGAGTCATCGCAAGTAAGCCACTGCTTTTTGCTGTTTGGCGAGATAATTTGCTTACTTACCATATCGGACCACATCGCTTCTCTACCTGCATGAATTGCGAAGCTTGATTCAGTGCGTGCAATCATAAGCGAGCGATAGTTAAGCTTTTTGTTGTATTCGGTAAGAATCATCTTGTCTAAAACATCAGGCTTTATCTCTTTTTCTAGCAGATTATCAATGAATTTATTCATCGCGCCTTGCTGTGGTCGATTTAATCCGACTAGGCTTTTAATCCGCGCTGACATCACCCTGACATGCTCGCCACTGGTATAGCCCTCACTCACTTGTGTGGCTATTGCTTCTTTTGTATCGTACGATACAAGCGTTACAAGCTCTGCTGTGCGGTCTTTAATAATTTGTTGCACATAATCATTGAGCATATTAAGCGGTGGCGTTTTCTTTTCTAAATATTCCGGTAAGGCAAGACGAGCATTATCCGCCCCTGCTTTCACTGCGGTTTGCTCTACACTTTGAAGCGTCGATAATTCAGCGACTAAATAGCTGTAGCCCACTGCATCAAGTACCTGCTGCAAATCCCCTTTTTTAATCGCTTTATTTAAAGCGCTGGCACTAGTGTGCGTGTGGGCTGCGGTGACTGCCGATAAGAACGCTTCTTTAAAGCTGGGCTTTGTTTGATCTATCAGTGCGTTTGTAGAAAGTGGCTTATTTTCCATCAATTTCTTTTGAAGCAGGTAAATTTAAAGATTCTCTTACGGTTTCCTCTAAGTTTTCATCCGGTGAGATCACACCAATCGGCACAAGCTGAGATAGCGCAGTTGCAAGCTCAGCCACGTCAACCTCTTTTACTTCTTCATAGTCGAGTGTTGGCAGTTCTTCGGCAAGATCACCATTTAAATCAAACAAGCGCGGTATTGCATGCGAATTAAACACGCCTTTGATCATGTCGAGATAAGCGGTGATACTGTCTTTTAGCAGTTCGATTTTATTCTCAGCATGGCTTGAGGTTCCAACGGCAGTTTTACCGATTTGTTGAAATTCGGTCATCATCGTTTGAGAAATAGAATAAGCGTAACGATTAATCGGTCCGGATAGATCAACGTTAGTGTTACCCTGACACGACATTAATTCGGCATTAAAAAGCTTATTACCGTTCTGATCATATTGCTGTGGCATGATCAAATAAGAAGACTCATTTTGTCTGACGTTCGCGCCAAGCTCTTCTAAATGATTCACCACCGCTTTTTGATCTGTAGAGGCAGATGTACTTAAGTAGTCCGGTGGAATCTCAAACTTAAGAAGGCCGACCAGGTTGCGCTCTATGCCGATGGCTTCGACGTTTTCTAGGTTCTTCTTGTAGTACCAAGGCTTATAGGCGTTGCGTAAAATGCTACGCCCTTCGGGATTACCTTTTTTGCTCGTGGTCCGAAACAATAAAACGCGGTTAATATCGACTTCACACTGCTTGCCAGAGGTCGGCGACATCTGCAAGAAGCCTTGTAACTCCTCGGTATCCTCATCAAAAATCCACTCGATAATAGTGTCTTGCGAGCGTGTTTCTAAGTCATGCCAGCCGATTTTATTATCGTTGTATTGTGAAGGTCGTTTTCCTCTGCGGCCTTGACGTACTTTATAGACTGGCTCATGGATGCTAAAACCAAAGGGCAAAAAGTCGAGTATTTCACTAATCACCTCAGCCCAGGGCTTGCACAAGTCATTGCGGCATTCTTCAAGAAAATTTGCTCTTGCTTCGTCTTGAGCACTGACACCTGCGGCGATGACTTTCCACTTTACTTTGCGTATTAATAGCTCGATGGCAAGTAATGCCGCGCCTACTGTGTCGTCGTTATCCTTCATCTCCTTATATATAGTGATGCCATCGGGAAATTGGAGCTGTGTTAAAAACTCCTCTGTGACTCTGCCGCCGACTTCTCGAAGTCCAGTGAATCCTTGAGGCGCTGGGGGAGTTTGGAGCTTAGCGTCGATTTTGTGAGGTGTCAGGGTACTTTTTAGCTTGGATAAGAATTTCATTTACTATCATCGGCCTATAAATAAATGGATATATATTCGTTGAAAAGAATCGGAGCTTATGTTTAAAATGCTGTCTATAAATTGAAAAATAGAGATCATCCAAAATGATATTAGATTCCAACAGGAAAATTAAAAACTTAAAACAAATCAAAAAGTTTCTTGAGTCAGATGAAGGCCAGAAATATCTACAAAGTTTTTTAGACTCTCCTGTAGGCAAAGAACTATTAGAAGACCCAAACATTAAAATGTTTACGGATAGCATTCTAAATAAACCAGAAAATAACGGTAACAATCGACAAAACAGCATCAACACAACTACTGACGCTCCTGATGACGATGGCTACTTCAGCGACGAAGATTACAACCAAAAGCAGCAGAAGAAAAAAGAACAAAACCTCGACGAGGCTAATGGTGAGCAAAATCAAGACTTCTTGGAGAGTCAAGATGGTCTAGATTTCTTGAAAAAATTCTTCAACTCCGAAGATGGGAAGCAATTTAATCAAGAAATGTATGGTGTAAAGGACTTTGATCCAAACGCTTCAGCTCAAGGTGAATTTAATACATCCACAGAGTTCTCTGATGCAGCGAATGCAGCAATAGATGCAGAAAAAGCTGCTCAATCAGAAGAAAGTATGGAGATGGCCATGGCAATGCTTTAATGATTATACCCTCAACAACTAGATTCTTAACCGCGTGGGCTTCAAAAATTAAATTCATTGTTAATCGCAGCGATATAATCACTTTCTATATAATAGAGGGTGAAGACATTTGAGTCTTATCATTTTCTGTACTAGCGATAGTTTTTGTATAAAACAAACATGATTCTTGATTGCTTAATTTTTGCACATAACTATTCTTCACATAAGCCGAGTTATTCTCAATAAAAGAGTTTAAATATTCTGATGCATTAGCACCACTCAATGGTTCTGATGATAGCTCACTATTTAAAACTTCTAGAGATAATAAACACCTTCCAGTTAATGGGTCAAAAACTCTAGCCTCTTTGAATAAGTTAAACCGACCTCCTGCAAAACTAAGAGCGACTCTCTTCCTTACATTTTCGAGTTGAGCTTCGCTAATTTCAACTTCGGCTATTTGAATGTGAGTGAATCTATTCTTGTTAAGCTGTTCCTTGATATTTTTGTCCTGAGGATTTTGCTTTAATTCAAGACCCCAGCTTTTTGCAATATACTTTTTACCTGTTCTGTTATCCTGAGCTTCCAAGGAGCCTTCAATTTGAACTCTCCTATTTGGTGCAAGCTCTATCGTTGTTTTACGTTCATGATCAAACATAACTAAATGCCCAGGATCATTTTTTTTATCTCTATTTATCCAGGCTTGAAATTGAATTTTTGGCATAGTACATCTTTATATTTAAAAATTATTAATCTTTCGGTTGTTCGCTTTTTCCGGTTTGGAAGAAGGGAGAACAAGAGCGAGGAAGATCCCCTTCGCTTACACTATTTTTTTGACGTTCGATTTCTTTACATTTCTTTTATAAAGTTACTTTCGATAAGATCCGTTATCGAAAGTAACGCACAAATCAGCTATAAAGTGGGAGTATGGAACAAAGTTTTCACAGCGTTTACAACTTTATCTTGTACAGCGAAAAATAAACATGCGGGAGTGCTTTTCTGAGCACTCTGGGTCTGAGGGTTTTGCGCAGTTAAACGTGGGGCACCTAAACCACCATCCTCATGTAGTTGTTTTCTAAGAGCTTCTTCATTATCTTTTACTTGCTGATCTAGGTATCTTTTCGCAAGATGATGCTGCTGACCTTTTGCATATTCAACAATATCCGCAAGATTAGACCGAGTAGGATTATTAGGGTTGCTATCACTTACTTCAGAATCAGGCATCCCCCCCTCAGTGGTTTTACGCGATTCATTTAGTTTCGCTACTTCAAATTTTATTTTTTGAGAAAGGTCACTATTTTTTTTCGATGCTTCTAAAATAAATTTCCAACCTTTCCCTTTATGTCCACCTTTATATCCACTTTGATCTTCGTCTGGATTAAAAGATGAAAAGTGTTGTGCTAAAATTTTTTCTTCATGTGCCTTAATTAGAATTTCTGCTTTATCATCCTGAAGACCGGAAAGGAACGCAGTTACTTGATAAATATCAAATCCGTATTCTTTCATTAATACAGGAAGTAGTTTCTTTGACAATTCTTCTTTCATTTGCTTCAAACCATTTTTTAAACAAAAAATTAAATAATTCTTAATCTATCTATAATTCACCCACTCCATAACTGTAATACCACTGAAAATCACTCAAAACCCAAACGGATTCGGCCGATAACTTTTCTCAGCCAGCCCTCTAAAGTTAATACCACCCAAGTCGGGAACGTCCATGCTGTCGATCATTAGCTCAGTAAAGGCCCATACCAACGCATCCAACCGGTCGGGTGATTTTTCATCGTTCGGGGTCCAGGTACAGAGTTGATCTTCTAGCGTTGGAAAAGCTCCTAAATGATAGCATTTACCTTGTGTATAAAGATTTGCGACAGGTTCGGCACGAATGACTTTGCCACGCGTTGCATGCACTTTTTTATACGGTATATTCTTATCCACAGAGCGCAACAGACTTTCTATTAAATCTCCGCCGTTGTTAACCTCGCCGACAATTAAATCGGCATTCCACTTCTTATATAAAGAAACAGCCAGCTCGCACCATTCAAGCGGTGGTAAGGTGTCACTCGCATCTTCAAGCAAATAACCTTTTCCTTCGCGATCAATTGCAGCAACAACAAGACCACATTCGTCGCTTTCTTCGGTCGATGTAACAGACGGGTCAATGGCAACAACAATGCGCTGAAAGTATTCAGGGCCCTCTTTTAATCGTTTGCTGATCTAATCCCTTACGGGTCCATAGTGCGCCTGCCGTGTCGTCTAATATCTCAGCCTCTAACTCCTGCCTTCCTAAGCGTGTACCCTCATACTTATCTTTCATCTTTTTAGTGAATTTAGATGATAGATTTTTAGAATTATCAAACGTCGAACCACCAGTAATAACTGTGGTTTTTTCCTTCAAAATATCTTTTACAAGCTTTCTAGGCTTAGGTGTTGTCGTGACTAGCACACGATTATCATTCCCCAAACGTACGCAATATTGCAGTATGTCCCAGGTGTCAACGTCCAAACGCCAAGCGGCTAA
>NZ_MDTU01000007.1:2915-5361 GCF_001720395.1 Piscirickettsia litoralis | reverse complement strand
GATCTCCGGTCGTGTAATTCCATTGTGCGTTTTATGGAAAGGCATACCGTCTAGCTTGATGCTTTTTTCTTTAAATGCAGTGACTAATGTTTCAGCCTTCACTTTAGATTCTCCGTATGTTAAAATTCTTTTTGTAACTTGCTGTTTTTAATCACGTTTTCAGCGACTTCTCACCAAACCTTTTGAGCACATCAGGAGAACACTAACCACCCGTGTTCTCTTTTTTTATCAATCTTGCGTAAAATCTTAAACAACTTGTTTTCGCTCGAAAGAAAAGTAAACATCAAAGACAATGGTATAAGTCAGCTCATGCACGGTTCTGCCGGATTCCTCCTATGTTCGTAGTCATTCTTTCCTCGCTGATTTTCAGCACATGCTAGAAACAAGCTACTTCCTTCACTAAAATTAGAAGTAGTAGCATGCCCCTTACCTGTGTCTGATGGATTATTTGGGTCTGCATTATTACCTTTAAGTCGCTCATCAGTCTTCTGTCTAATTATAGCTCCAACAGGAACAGGTTTATCCTTCGTATCTCTCCAGTCATAATCAAAAACACCCGGATATAAATAAAATTCTTTATTTTTTTTCATTAGCTCGATTATAACGCCTTTGCAAACGTTCCATCTTTTCTATCATTTGATCATAATGGTTTTTTTCATCATTTAATGCTTCTAATATTTCATCTAACGACCTGCAACCCAGTTCTTTTGCTAATCCTACAGGATCTTTTATTTTTTCACGCTTTTCTTCAAAAGCAGAAATAGTTTGACTACAATCATTACGTTTGTTCTTTAGATGATTTATGATAGCAGTAATTATTGATTGAGGATCATCTCCTACCTTTTCATCCAACGTACTTTTTTGAAAGTAAAAAGGCTGATGATGCCTATATTTATCGTACTCTGATAGCAATAAAAAACGGTTACGTTTACTATCTTTAAGGTAATTTGGTGTTTTGTCCAATACTTTCTCATAAAAACATTTTGGTTTTGGATATTTTTTAGGTGGAGTTAGATCTTTTTCCAATTGCTCATTAGCCTTGTCTACCTCCTGCTTTAATGCTTTTCCAAGCTCCTGCGGTGATGACTTAAGATCATAAGTATTACTATCGAGCTTTTCACTCTTTCCTCTCTGACAAGCCGTAACAGCTTTACCAATAGTATTATGATATCGTTCCCATCCTATACTGTCGCTGACTTTTTCCACACCTCCACGCCCAGAGTTATACATACCAGTATAAATCTCTCTTAAAATTAAACCTTTATAATCGACAAAAGTTCGGCCAAGTTGACCTATAATCTTATCTGCTTGTTCTTGATAAACTGCTTTCGATAAGTAAAACAATTTAATCGCACGCAAGTGGTCTGAATCTAACTCATATGTTACTAAGTCTTTGCTCTTAGCTAATTGATCAGGTGCTGCGCGAAGTGAAGGGTCTTCTCTTATTTCTTCAGATGTAATTTCTTTTCCAGGTTCAGGAAGACTCTCAATATCAGATTTTGAGTTTAAACCTGGTTGCTCTTCTCTCGAATATTTCACATTTTCAAAAATTTGATTTACAATGCCATCTAATGCATGCTGATCACCAGGAAATTCACCTCTTTCCTCTCCAATTTTGTTCTGACATATAGATATAGACTCTTCCAAAGTTACAAAAAAATGTAATTTTCAAAATCCTCCCCTAAAAGAGCCTCACCTTCTTCAGAGGTTAAAAATTTTAGTAGATTTATACGATCTTGGTCAGGGTTAAAACCAGCTTCAATAAGAGCATCGTGTGCTCGTTTCCTTTCCCCTATAACTTTTGACTTAAACGCTGATAATATATGTGCTTGGGCCTTACGATCATCATCAAGCTTTAATGATGAAACTGATTCTGGATCAACCAGATGGCCTATTAGGGAATTTAAAGTATTCTCATAAGCAGTCTTCTGATAAGAATCCATAAACCTTTGATCAATTTCCAGCTTATCTCTATTTTTTCTTACTGCCTCTGCAATGACCTGTTTTGGCTCATTTTCAGCTATAGACATTCGTTCAATATCTTTAAAAATATTAGACAGATGAGTCATAGATTCATTTAAATGATTAGAGGCATTAAAAGCCTCTTTTGCAAGCCTAACGATACTAGCACTAGTCTGCCCTAAACGTCCATAATTTTCTGTAGCCAAATTTAGATCACTTTTAGCCAAGTCAGCAACAACTACTAACCCCTCTTTCGCTTTTTTTAACTTCATTAATAGCAAAAGATCATGAAAATTTAATTCTTCAAATAGCATAGCAGCACCTCATACACTTCATATAATGGAGACCAACTCACGTGAGTAACTAACTTCAGTTTTATTAGAATTTATTAATTGTTCTTTCTTTTCCAGAACCTCTTCGAAGAGTCCCGTAAATGATATCTTGCCCGATGAAGCCCCCTGGCCTTCTTGCACTTGAACACTTA
>NZ_MDTU01000007.1:0-2890 GCF_001720395.1 Piscirickettsia litoralis | reverse complement strand
TGCAAGTTTTAGACTCTGGGAACTTTTATTAGTACTTTCCGCCAATTCTAATTCAAGCATGTCACCGTTATCAGAGACGTTTGTCGAACTTTCGAAAGGCCGAAAGTCCTGTGTCACCAAGGACACTTCTTTGTTTTGTGTCGCTTGTTTTAGTTCGTTAGGAGTATCTGAGCCTTTAGCTAAAAGGTCATCAGTATTCCGTGCTAACTCATTAACTGCCTTTAGATAAGCCTCAACCACCTTATTATGTTGATCTTCAAGAGCAAATTCGAAAGCAGGTATGCCTAGAGCATCTTCAGCCTTTAAAAGTGCAGCTTTGTCGCTGTCACTCAGTCCTGATTCATTAACTGCCTTTAGATAAGCGTCAACCACCTGATAATGCCCACGCCTAAAAGCTGTTGCGATAGCAGGATTACGCAAAGAACCTTCAGCCTTAGTTAGGTCACCCAGGAAATATTCAACCTTGAAAAGTGCAACTTTGTCGCTGTCACTCAGTCCTGATTTATTAACTGCCTTTAGATAAGCGTCAACCACCTGATGATGTCCATGCTTAAAAGCCGCTGCGACAGCTGGGTCACCCGGGAAACCTTCAGCCTTAAAAAGTGCAACTTTTTCATCAGGACTCAGCCCTGACTCATTAACTTCCTTTAGATAAGCGTCAACCACCTGATGATGTCCATGCCAAAAAGCCGCTGCGATAGCTGGGTCACCCAGGAAATTTTCAGCCTTAAAAAGTGCAACTTTTTTATCGGGACTCAGCCCTGACTCATTAACTGCCTTTAGGTAGGCCCCAACCACCTGATGATGTCCCCACCTAAAAGCTGTTGTAATAGAAATTTGATTATAAATGTTTCTAACTAAAAAAAGCTGCACTTTTTCATCAGGATTCAGCCCTGACTTATTAACTGCCTTTAGGTAGGCCCCAACCACCTGATGATGTTGATTTTCAAGAGCAAACTCGAAAGCAGGTATGCCAGCACCTTCAGCCTTAAAAAGTGCAACTTTTTTATCAGGACTCAGCCCTGACTCATTAACTGCCTTTAGGTAGGCCCCAACCATCTGATGATGTCCATGCCAAAAAGCCGCTGCGATAACAGGACCACTCAAAGAATCTTCAGCCTTAAAAAGTGCAACTTTGTGACTGTCACTCAGTCCCGAATCATTAACTGACCTTAGGTAAGCCTCAACTATCTCTAGATGTTTCCCTACTGCATAATTATGTGCGATCGAAGGTGTGTCCCTTGTTTCAAGGCGTCCAGCGTGAAAATACTCCTCCCGATGCACTTGAGCTAAAAAAAGATCGACCTTTATGTTATCACTCAACGGTGAACGAATAATCGCTTCTAAATACGCTTGATACGAATGATGATGTCCATTCTGCATGGCTGCAGTAACAACGGGCACCTTAACTTGGATTGTAGGACTGAGATTCTCCATAAAACTACTCAAAAAAATTTCGGCTTTTCTGTCCTGACTCAATGGTGATTCATTAACTATTTTTAGATAATCTTTAGTCGTTTGATTATGCCCGTTCAAAAAAGCCAGCCGCATTAGAGTATTTAATTCCACAAAATCCAATAACTCTTTAGGGCTATCATATAATTCTTCTTCATTTGATAAAGGATCTACACTAAATTTTTTGATAGACATGCAAAAACCAAATCTGGTACATTCACTTGCAATTTTTTCTAAAAAATCATCATCTAATGTATCACTTTCTACTAGATCGTCGTGGTTTATAAAAACCCATTTGTTATCACAAGAAACAACAGCCATTTGATGCCCGGGAATAGTAATGCCAATGCCTATATTTTCAGATCCTTCTCTCATACTATTCAAAAAATTGCGTAATTGCTGAAAATCTCCTGATTTAAAATATTTCAGGTACTTTCCCTCTGAATACAGCCCCTCATCAAACTTTTGAAGAACATATGGAGCATCTTGACGATCTGCAAAAAAAGGCCCAAAATTTTGATTGACCTCATCACCACTTCCACTTTTTTGTAGCCCTGATGCTGTTGAGTTGTGTAGTATTAATATTGAATCAAAAAATGCCAAAGTATCTCTATCATTCTCACGGCTCAATGACAGTTTCCGATCACTCTTATAACTCTTTACTCTTGTTAAAAACTCAGAATAATCGCTAAACCTTCCTTTTAAAGCCGACAATATTGCAGTAAATGCTATACCATAGCACATCCCTTCCTCTGAGATTGGATAACCATTAGACTGCATTAATCTCAAAATTTTGCTCATAATTCAAACTCACTATACATAGAAAGTGCAAATTCATTACTTAGAAAGTGCAAATTCATTACTTAGAAAGATGTTTTAAGTTATTTACACAAAATTAAATTTCATACTTAAACCTCAAACCACAGGTCACTGTGGGTAATAAGGCGCGTTTAATATGAGAGTTTTAGATCTAAAAAAGCAGTATATTTTGACTCCCATCGGTAGAACTATTCACTTACCTCAGGTGATAACATAGTCAAAATCAATAGCTACCATTTTTTCAAAAAAACAGTAGGTTGGTTACTGATATAGGTAGTAATCTCTCTTTCACTCTTTACTTGATACAAAGTTAATATATTTACTCCAAGCCAATCTAAGATATTAATTTCTACATTAAAAACAAATAGTTGTAATCAGTAACAATACGGAACACCCTGATTCAGGTGTATTCCAAGATGACTTAATAGAGACGATATAGACTTTTAATATTGAACTAGATCTGAAATTCTTCTTTTAGTAGAGATTTAAAAATTAGCTGAAATTTCATTAGAACTTATTGGCTGTTTTTCCATAACATGATGCTCTTCGAAGAGCCCTTTTTGAAATAATGCTTCACCCAATGAAGCCCCCTGGCCTTCTTGCACTTGAACACTTC
>NZ_MDTU01000006.1:48587-49907 GCF_001720395.1 Piscirickettsia litoralis | reverse complement strand
GTAGTATGTCTCGATCTGTTCGAATTGTATTATGTTTGTTTTTTATAGTGATATCGAGTGCTTATGCAGGGAAATCGTTCAATATAACATTTCTGAACCCTTCAAATGCTGATGATGTTTTTTGGAAAAGGGTGGCTAATCTTATGCAAGCAACATGCAACGACTTGAATTGTAATTTAAATGTTTTACATGCGCCTAATCGTAACCATGCCACAATTATGAAAAATCTCAGCTCAGTTAGCAGGATGAGACACAAACAAGATTATATTGTTTTTCAGTCAACAAAACAAAACGGCATTCAAATCTTAAAAAAGGCTGAAAAAAACAAAATAAAAAGTTTTATGTTTAATGCAGGACTTAACTCTAAGCAGCGGAATGAGTATGGAGGGCCAAGGACTTACTTTAAATATTGGCTTGGAGAAATGTTCCCCAATGACAGACAGGCTGGCTATGATATTACTAGAGCTTTGGTGAATTATGCTCAACAAGTTGATCCAAGTAATAGTGTCGATATCATTGCGTTAGGCGGTGTTATTGCAGATGGAGGGTCAATTGAAAGAGTTAATGGTCTGAAAGACTACATTAAAAAACACCCAAATGCTCGTTTACAGCATCTAACCTACGCAAACTGGTCGAAAGATAGAGCTGTAAGAAAATTTGATCGGTTACATCAACGATATCCTCACGCTAAGCTTTACTGGGCAGCCAATGACGCAATGGCTGAAGGAATTATTCAAGGAGCCTATAATGCAGACCTAAATCCAGGCAAAGATATTTTTATTGTTGGAGTTGACTGGGATAACAGTGCAGTAAAGGAAATAAAGCAGGGGAAGCTTATTGCTAGTGCAGGAGGGCATTTTTTGGAAGCTATTTGGGTAATTGTACTACTCGCTGACTACCATAATGGCATTGACTTTAAATCAGAATCGTTGAGCTTTAAATCAGAAATGCCGCTTTTGACGGATAAAAATGCCGAAGAATATTTCAATAAAATAAATGATAACCAAATAGATAAAGTAGACTTCAAGAAATTTTCTAAATTTTATAACAAAAAACTAAAAAAATATGACTTTACGCTTAAAGCAATTTTAAATGAAATTGATAATTAAAGTAGATAAATGAAGAGTAAAAACGTTAACAACTTTTTATGCAGATTGATGATATTTTCAACACATCGACCAAAGATTTTTGCAAAGTTCTCAGCTTATCAGAGCGCCATTTTCGCCGTTTAAAAGGTGAGGGAGTTTTTGATGGGTGCGAAAGTGGTAAAACTCACCGCTGGGATTTACAGAAAATCATTCAGGCTTGGACTCGATATAA
>NZ_MDTU01000006.1:0-48459 GCF_001720395.1 Piscirickettsia litoralis | reverse complement strand
TATTAATAAAGATGAAGAAGCGGGTTCAGATGCTGAGAGTTTAGATTTAAAAACTGCCCGCATTCGTAACCTGGACTCTCAAAGTGACTTACGCGAACTTGAATACCAAGAGCAATTAAATAACGTCGTCAAAATTGATGAAGCAACCGATGTGATTGTTTCAGCTTTTGCTGGGATACGCACTGCTCTTAATAGTTTATCGGGGCGCAGTTCTCATAAATTCGCATCGATCGATAGTCCAGGCGTGATTAAGAAAATGCTTAAAAAAGATATAGAAAACTGTTTAGAACATGCACAAAACGAACTTAGTACGTACATCACAAGACAAGAAAATTTACCTGATGACGAGGGTCATGGAGGCAATCAAGCCAGCGCCGAACAGAACCCCAGCACAGTGGGCGAACCAAGAACGTGAACTACCTGCCGATAGCGCAATCCCTGGTAAATTTGATTGTGGCGTAACCCCTTATGTCACTGACATTTTAGAAGCATCAGTTAATCCCGCATATAAAATGATTGTCGTTTGCATGGGTGCCCAAATGAGCAAAACCGAAATGACACTTAACTTTATCGGGTACACGCTTGATGATGATCCCGTACCGATTATTTATGTGGGCCCAACCAAACATAACATTGAGCAGTATTTTGAACCGCGTGTGCGGCAGATGTTTCGATTATGCGACTCATTAAATGCCAAACAAAGCACGAGCGAAAAAAATAACAAAACCCACTACAAAATAGCAGGGACTAGTTTACGAATGGGCTGGGCCGGTTCTGCTTCTTCTTTGGCCAGCGCACCCGCCGGTCGGGTGATTGTTGATGAATATGATCGCAAACCGTCAAATGAAGAAGGCGATATTCTAAAGCAGGCCAAGGCACGAACACGAACTTATCCCGATGGGATGACATTTGTGATTAGCACGCCGACACGGGGCCACGCGCACACAGAGATTGATCAGGATTCAGGGCTTGAGCTTTGGAAAATACCGGATGAAGAAAGTGAAAAAGAGATTCAATCCCCAACTTGGCGTTTATTTTTGCAAGGCACACGCTATGAGTGGGCCGTCCCCTGTTTTGCCTTGTGGCGAATATTTTGCACCCAAACGACAGCACCTTTATTTTCCTAAAAACTGTACACCGTTTGAGGCAAGGCATAATGCAGGCTTAGTTTGCCCTCATTGTGATGAGGTCATTATTGATAAGGCGAGTCACCGTAGCAAAATGAATAAAAAGGGCCGCTTTATTGCGCCCAGTCAAACCATCAATAAAAAAGGCAAGGTCACAGGCGAGCCGCCACAAAGCACGACCGCCAGTTATTTTATTTCAGGGTTAATGAGTCCGTTTGTAAGCTGGGGAGAGCGGGCAGAAGCCTATGTTCAAGCGATTGATAGCGGCGATCCAAAAGAAATACAGGGGGTTGTGAATTTAGATTTTGGTGAGATTTATGCAGAAGTCGGCGAAACGCCTGATCATCAAGTGCTTTTAGAAAAGCGTGAGCCCTATGATTTCAGACAACTGCATGAACAAGTGCAGATCATTACCGCCGGGGTGGATGTTCAAGGGGATCGCCTCTATTACAGCATTCGCGGTTGGGGCGCTCATTATGAATCTTGGCAACTAGAAAGTGGCTGTTTGTACGGAGCAGGTCGTGGCTCAACTGAGACTCAGCACCAAGAGGTTTGGGATGAGCTCACCACTGTTTTACAGCGTGACTTTGATGGTTTACCGATTCATCGCATTTTAGTCGATTCTGGCTGGAATCCACTGGATAAATCACATCGAGGCAAGGAACAATCGATTCATAAAATTTATGAATATTGCCGGTTATTTCCGAGTTTAGTCTTTCCAGCTAAAGGCTATCCAACGATGGTGCGTAGTTATTCATTTACCACCTTTGATGAAAAGAAAAAATCAAAGGCAGCCAATGCGCGAAATTTACGGCTGATTAAATACAATACGGATTATATGAAAACTTGGCTTTATGCGCGCTTTAATTTTGATAATGGCCAGCGTGGAGCCTTTCATCTTTCAGCCGATGAAAATGGCCCTCAAGATTATTGCCAACAACTGGCCTCAGAATCGCGGCATATTTCAGAAACAGGCAAGGTTGAGTGGAAAAAAGAAGGTGAAAACCACTACCTCGATTGTGAGGTGCTTAATTTAACCGCAGCTCTTAGCCTCAATATTCACAAACTGCAGCCTGTTGTTAAAGATGCCGAACAGGCACCGAAAAAACGACGACGCACCACTTATTCAAGGCGATAAATGTATACACAACAAAATATTGATGATGTGCGCCAAGCGATTATTGACTTGGCCACAGGTAAACGCACGACCTCTGTTTCGTTTAATGGCACAACAGTGAATTATGCGACCGCGGATTTACCTAAATTAGAGCTGCTTTTAAGCAAAATGTGCCAACAAGTCAGCAAAAAAAGCCGTATTTCAACCATTGTCGGTGGTAAAGGCTTATGAAAAACAAAGTGCGCTTTGATTGGAATAAAAAATCATGGTCCGCCGTGAATCAATATGATGGTGCTTCACGAAAAGGTCAGCTCTCTCGTTGGTTTGCAACCGGCGATGGTCCTAATGCGGTGATGATTGATTCGTTAGAAACTTTACGCAATCGCAGTCGCGCCTTAGTACGAAATAATGCCTGGGCGGCTGGGATTATTGAAAGTTATACAGCGAATTTGATTGGTACGGGGATTCGACCCAATTGGAATTTTAAATCTAGAAATATTCCACTGAGTGATGAGCAAAACGATACTTTAAAAAAGGAGTTACAACGTTATTGGAGCTTGTTTAGTCGTCATTGTGATTATGATGGTCACAATGACATATATGGTTTACAAACCTTAGTTACCCGTGAAGTGATGGAGTCCGGCGAATGCTTTTTAATTAAAAAGCCGCGCCGATTGAATAAAATTCCTGTTCCTTTGCAGTTTCAAGTGATTGAGTCGGATTATGTCGACTTAAATTACAGTGAGACTCACGCCAACGGCAATCAGATTCGCATGGGAATTGAATTTAATTCAAAAGGTCAACGGGTGGCCTATCATGTTTGGACTCACCACCCACAAGACAACAATATGACCTCCATCAATAAGCGCCAACGCTTAACGGCAGATAAGGTCATCCATATTTTTAAGCCGATTCGTGCCGGGCAAGTGCGTGGGGTGCCTTGGTTAACTGCGATTATTGCCACGTTAAGAATGCTTGATCAGTATATGTTTGCTGAACTCACACGTAAACAAGCGGCGGCGATGGTGGTGTTTTGGATTAAAAACATGGTGGGCGTTGGCGACCCGAACGATGCAACGTTTTATAAAACCAACAGCGAAGAAAGTAACAGCTCCTCGCCCGAAGATTTTCCGGCCGACTTTATGGGGCTAAATCCAGGCACGACCGTATCACTGGGTGATAATGAAGAAATTGAAATGACGCAACCGGCGGATGTGGGAGCGAATTATGAGGCATGGATACAGCAAGAGCTGCGTAATGTGGCCATTGGTGCCGGTGTGCTTTCTCAACATGTCAGCGGTGATTATTCAGATGCAAATAAAGCGAGTTTACGCGCAGCATTGATTGAGTTTCGGCGCAAATGCGAAGCACTGCAACAACAGTTGATTGTGCATCAACTCTGTCGACCGATTGTGGCGAGCTTTTTAGATACGCTGTCGACGTATAATTTAGTCCACCTTCCAAGCTATTCAGAATATCGCAACGATTACATTGATATTCGTTGGCATGCCCAGCGTTGGCAGTCGGTCGACCCCGATAAAGATGCAGCAACAATTAAAACGATGCTGCGCTTAGGACTCACTAGTTTGAGTGAACAAGCGGCTATGCAAGGGCGTGATGCTGAAGATTTACTCGAAGAGATTGCCAAAGACCAGACACTTATGCAGAAACTAGGCCTTGTGTTTGACTCGAACCCTGGACAGACGGCGACAAATGGCTTGCTGCAGAGTGGTGATGAGTCGATAGATGAAGCCACGAGTACAGCAATACAATAAGGCCGATTAAAGCGGCGGCGCACAAAGAAAACACCAGACGTTTATACATCTTTCACTCCTTTAGCTGCTTCTTTATCTCAAATATATAGGAAAACAACCGATGAAAACAAATTCATGGTTTTCAATGAAAGCCTTGAGCAGTTCGTCTGCAAAAATAGAAATTTATGATGAAATTGGCTATTGGGGCATTACTTCCAAAGAGTTCGCTAATGAGCTTAATGCGCTTGGTAATGAAATCAACGAAATTAAAGTATTAATCAACTCGCCCGGTGGCAGTGTCGATGATGGCATTACCATTTATAGCTTATTAAAAGCACACAACGCACACGTTTCAGTTGAAATTCAGGGCATGGCGGCATCGATTGCCTCAGTGATTGCGATGGCGGGGGATTCGGTCAGCATGAATCACTTAGGGTTATTCATGATTCACAACCCTGCCACTGTCGCTCGCGGTGATGCCGATGAGATGAGAAAAGCCGCCGAAGTCCTCGATAAAGTCAAAAATAACATCATTAAATCCTACACCGCTAAAACGGGCATGAGTGAAGATGCCTTATCAGAACTGATGGATGATGTGAGTTATTTAGATGCTGCCGAAGCTAAATCATTCGGTTTTATCGACAATATTTTACATTCTGAACCTGTCACTAATCACTTTTTTAACCCACAAAACAAAGTGTCTTCCAACCACCTAAAAAGGATACAAAATATGTCCACGAAAAAAACAACGTCCACGCCACCCATTGAAAATAAAACGACAACGAAACCACCGGTGACTGAGAGCCATACAGACCCTGTGGCGGTGGAGCGTGAGCGTGTTTCTAATATTCTCAATTTGTGCAATCAAGCCAATCAAAACCATATGGCGCAAAGCTTGATTAGTAATGGACTCACGCTAGAGCAAGCGCAAAACATTGTTTCAGCGAACGCTGAAAATCAAAGCGATGAGGTGCATATCAACACCACCACCACCCCTGAAACGCCGACTCAAAATAAAAGCAGTTTCGGGGAATTACTCAATAAATTTTGTGAAGAAGGTTAAGGAGACACTATGCCAATTGTATCTGTACAAGGCGCGGTACTGAGTGATGTTTTACTCTACGAGCTGAATAACTCATTAAGCCGCCGCACGGTGATATTAAAAACGGGCAACAAGGCAGTGTATGGCACTGTGCTCGGCAAAATCACCGAAGAAAATAAATACGTTCCATTGGACCCAACCGCTACCGATGGCAGTCAAACGGCGTGTGCGGTCTCCATTGATAATGAAGATGCCAGTAGCGCCGATGGAAAAGTGATTGTTCTAACCAACACAGCGGCGGTGTTTGGTAAGAACCTACAGTGGCCTGAAGGAATCACTAGCGAACAGCAAGCCCAAGCACTGGCTGATTTAGAAAAAACCTTTATTCAAGCACGTAACTAAGAGAGCCTTATTATTATGAATTATCTTTATAACGATGAAGATGCCTTTAAAGCATCAACACTGACCGAAGCGATGAACCTCATTCCTAACACGTATGGGCGCATTAACCAGCTCGGTGTGTTTAGTTTTAAAGGAATCAATACGCGCTCAGTTAGTATTGAATCAAAAAAAGGTCAGCTCGTTTTACTTCAAACCAAAAAATGGGGTGAAGATGGCGACCAAAAAGAGAATGAAAAGCGTATTGTCCGTAGCTTCAGCGTCCCCCATATTCCTCATGACAGTGTTTTAGATGCAGCAGATTTTCAAGATGTACGTGCGTTTGGTCAAACCAGCTCCTTAGAGTCGATGCCACGTGCAACGGCAGAACGCCTAAAAGAAATGAAAGCCGATCATGATATTACTCATGAGTATATGCGGATGCAGTGCATTAAAGGCAAGCTCTATGATGGGGGCGGCACACTTATTTATGATTGGTTTAAAGAGTTTGGTATTAAACAATATACAGTTGAGTTTGACTTTAGCAATGAGAGCTTTGATGTGAAAGCGGCTTGTCGCAAAGTGGTTCGTCACATAAAAGATGGATTATTGGGCGATATTATGGATAAACCCTATGTGTTGGTCGATGCTGAATTTATGGATCAACTCACCAATAACACCCAGGTTAAAGAAGCCTATGAGCGTTGGAATAATGGGGCTGCGCTGCGGGATGACAACTCAAAAGGGTTTACCTTTGCAGGGTTAACTTTTGAAGAGTATGATGCTTCGGTTTCCTTGCCGGGGGGCACTGTCAAAGAGTTTATTGAAACTGCGACAGGATATGGCTTTCCACTCGGAACACGCCAAACTTTCCGTTACTATGCCGCGCCTGCGAACTTTAATAATGCGGTGAACACCATCGGCTTACCTTATTATGCCTCGGCAGAGCCAAAGAAACATAACCGCGGTATTGATATTCATACCCAATCAAACCCTTTATTTATGTGCTTGCGTCCTAGCACATTAGTTAAACTGACCATCAAAGCAAAAAGTTAATTTTTATGTTTGATGATATCGCAATTGCCGCTTTTAAAGCGGCTTGCGCTCGCATTGGTGAGCGCGTCACAAAAGCCGATGGCTCGGAAGTCATTGGTTTATTCGACCAGCACTACATTGATCCTTCGTTAGGGAATGCGGTGGATTTACAAACGACACAATCCACCTTGCGACTTTTATCAAAGGAGGCCGTAGAGATTAATGACGGTGATATTTTAATTATTAAAGACATGAATTATCGCGTTGATCATATCGAACCTATTTATCCGGTGTGTGTTGATATTGTACTCATTCAAAAAGGAGCATCCAGTGGCCGAACTTACACTTGAGCTTAGACAGCTTGAGCAATTAAGAGATGATTTTGCCGCGACAGAGCAACAATACAATCAAGCATTACTTTATACGATAAAAGATTTAAATCGCTGGCTCACGTCTCAGGTCATTAAAGAAGTTAAGAAAAAATACCCTTTAAAACTCAAAGAGATAAAGCGACGATTATTTGGTCGTGCCAAAGTATTTAATCATGAAGCCGTGAGTTGGTTGTGGCTTGGAGTGCGTGGCATGAATGCAAATATTTTTGGTCGAGCCGTTCAAACGCAACAAGGCGTGTATTTACCCAGTATTAAAAAATTAATCCCCGGGGCATTTATTGCCAACGGGAAAATATGGCAGCGCAAAAGTCGATCTCGCATGCCCATTATGACTCCCACAGTTGAGCTGGATTTTGACGGTTTACTTGATAAATACAGCGTATTAGCGGAGAAAAAGTTTTACCACATTTTAGATGATAAGTTGAGGAGTACCACACAGCGATGATTCAAAAATTACATGACTTTATTATTAATACGCTGTCTGAAAAAATTGAACCCGTTCAAAGTGCGGATTATTACTGCACAGAAAAAGGTCAATTTGCAACACCGGCATTGTATTTAGAATTGACAGAACTTCACTCCAAAAAGAAAAGCGATGGTTCTTTAGGCTGTACCGCTCATTTTCAATTAGATTGCATTGTTGCCAATAAAAGCAATACGGCCCATATTGATGCCCAGCATTTAGCGCTTGAATCCGCTTACCAGTTAAGTCATGCCGAATTCTATAAGGCCGAAGCTAAAAATCTACACATTCGCACGATTCGGAGTAATGATTTTAGCCCCGATTATGAAGGGGCTAAAGCCTGGACGGTTGAGTTTAGTGCTGAATTTACTTGGGGTGAGTCGAGCTTTAACTTCGTTAAACCTGACAAGGCATTTGTTGGAATTGCGCCTAAAACTGGCCCTAAACACATTGATGATTATCGGGAATACGACCTTGGACAATCCAATAGAGATTCAACTCAAACAACTGAGTTATCAAATTAATGACTTACGCCGCCGACTCTATCAGCTTTGCCGTATTGGCAACGTTGTTGAGCTAGACGCAAAAAACGCCCGAGCTAAAGTTAAATTTATTCAGGATAATTCGGTTTTAATTTCTGAGTGGATGCGCTGGAAACCGCTTAGAGCGAATAAAAATACCATTTGGTGGACGCCACAAATTGACGAGCAAGTCGAAGTTATTGCCCCCTTTGGTGAGCCGTCTCAGGCGTATATTTCAGGAAGTTTTTACAGTCAAAGTTTTGTGCCGCCCGATAACAGCGAAAAACATTTTACCATCGCCTTTGAAGATGGTGCACAACTGCAATATGACACAGAAAAAAGCAAATTAAGTATTAAAACAACAGGAGATATTAACTTGAATTGCAAAAATTACAGCTTAACCAGTAGTGGCGATGTGTCGGTTCAATCCACTGGCAGCATTAGCAATACCGCGACTGAAAATTTAAACC
Organism: Piscirickettsia litoralis; assembly: GCF_001720395.1. Lineage (NCBI taxonomy): Bacteria > Pseudomonadati > Pseudomonadota > Gammaproteobacteria > Thiotrichales > Piscirickettsiaceae > Piscirickettsia > Piscirickettsia litoralis. The sequence continues at coordinate 40,160 of NZ_MDTU01000006.1, read as the reverse complement.
TGAACGGGAAACAAATCAACATTGGCTAATTTAGCAGTGCGTTTAAATGATTTTTCCAGCGGCCACGGCTGCTTTCCTCCTCAAGTGGCCACCTCGGCGTGTTCAAAAGTATTTATCGAGGGTAAGCTCGCTGTTCGCATTGGTGATAGTTGGTCACCCCATACCTGTGGCAGTAACACCCATGATGCCGTGTCGAGTGTCGGGTCGATGAAGGTCATGATTGAGGGTAAAGGGGTGGTCAGAGCCAATGATCCACTCAGTTGTGGCTCAATGGCACAAAGTGGCGCGACCAAGGTTTATATAGGGTAATGCATGAAAAATACGCTCGATCAACTTCAAGGCATGTGCAGTCAAACCGGTAAATCTCTCCAAGGGATTGATTATTTATTTCAATTGATTGGCGATTGCTTAACGACCCCTAAAAATACCCGTGTGATGCGGCGGTGGTATGGCACTACTTTATGCGAAATTTTAGACGCACCGATCACAGACAGCATAAAAATTGACATTGTCATGGCCTGTGATGGCGCACTTAAAAATCTATCGAAAGAACTTCAAGATCAAGGCTTACCTTATTTCAAAGTGAGCTCAACCCAAGTTGAAGCGCTCGACAATGGAAAATTACGCCTATCGATTAGTTTCGCGACCTATCCCGATGGCCAATCCTATCAATACAGTGAGGCGATATGAGTAATACCTTAAATTTGGCCCAAGTGCCTGCGCCAGATTTTGGTGTGATTAAAACTTATGATGAGATTTATCAAGAATGTCTCGATACTTTTTATGAAAAGCTCAAAGAACAGGGGGTGACGGTTACTTTAACGAACTCTGACCCTGCGATTATTTCAATTCAAAATGCCAGTTATCGCGAGTACATTCGTCGTCAAGACATTCAGCGCGCCGGTGAACAAAATTTAATTGCTTATGCCAATCAAACCAACCTCTATAATCTAGGGGCTTTTTATGGCTTAACGCCCGAAGCCGGTGAAGATGATGAAACCTTTCGGCAGCGTGTTTTAGCCGCACCGGCATTATTATCAGTGGCCGGTCCTATTGATGCCTATGAAGCCTTGACGATACAAGCGGCGCCGTTAGATGTGCAAAGTGCCTATGTGCCGACAATGCCACCGGAAGGACAAGAAGGCACGGTCACAGTGACAGCACTTAAAAAATTAACCAGCACAGTTAGCGATGCCGATTTAAAAAATACCATTTTAACTGCGCTATCCAAAGAGAAGGTTCGACCTAATAATGATCAAGTGGTTGTGAATGTGGTTTCTAAAGAAACAGCGCTTAATTATTCGATTAAGGGGACCATTTTTATTCCGTCGGGACCATCGGCCTCCACCATTCTAGAACCGGCCTATGCGGCATCAAAATTATTTGCTCGCAATAATTATCGACTAGGCGGAGAAGTCACCCCGAGCGCTGTGAGTGGGGCGATTTATGCCTACATTGCCAAGCAATCTGACAGCGAACAATCGCCGATCATTGATATTGAACTCGAAGAACCTGCAAACAAAATTATCCCAACAGCGACTCAAGCGGCTTATTGTGCGGATGATCAAATTAATTTAACGGTGAAAAATGTCTAAACTGACCACTCCAAATGCGACAGCAATACAAATTGCATTAGATGCGGCGGCAGAAAAAGTATGCGTGAATGATTTTGATTTTAGTGTGCTGTATCACCCGTATTCATGTCCGCTTAAATTCCTGCCTTGGCTCGCTCAATTCGTTAAAGTCGATTATTGGGATGAGAGTTGGCCCGAGCAACGAAAGCGCGATGTAGTGGCCAATAGCTTGATTGTCCATCGTTTTAAAGGCACGCCTTACAGCATTAAAACCGCCCTGACTTCGGTGGGAATTAAGGCGAATTTACTTGAGTGGTGGAAGCTAGAGACGCCCAAGCCATTTAATTTTGAAGTGCAAGCTTATGTTACGCAAAACGATGTCACTCAGGATTTACTCGACCGCACCTATAACGCAGTCGTGAACTCAAAACGGGCGAGTGATCGCTTTGTTTTAAATTTAATCGCCCAACCCTCAAATCAGCTTTACATCGGCTCAAGCGTTGAAGTTTATGAATATCGCCAGGTAAATGTGGAGCTTTGTATTCCTGTTGAATACGACCAGCCTTTATTTGTTGGCAATGCCTATGAAGGGCTTGCCATTGTAGAAATCGACGCCTTCATTGAACTCTAAGAGAACACCCATGACAGACCAAAAAACAATTATTCCAACCATTACCGATGTTGGGATGAACGCTTTAATTAATGCTCAACAAAAAGGCATCGCCTTAGTAATCGATCATGTCTCACTTGGGACTGGCTTACATCAGCCCAGCAAATTAGATACACAGCTTTTAAAACCCTTTAAAGACACGCCCGTTGTGTCGGTGCAAGATATTGCCTTAGGTGAAATTCGCTCAACCATTGTTGATTCTTCGAATGATCGTTATAGCGTCACCGAAGTCGGTTTTATGACTAAAGACAATGTATTGTTTGCGATTTGGTCTACGGATGATGCCGCCAACCCCTTGCTTCAAAAAACCCCCGTTTCTCAATTGACCGTGCCTTACAATATTGCAATCTCGGGTCAACCTCAAATTACAATTACTAGCACGGGCCAATCTGTTTATCCGCAGGCGACCCCCGATAAGCAAGGGGTGATTCAGCTTGCAACAGAGACAGAAGCATTAAACAAGGGCAACACTGAGCATGCAATTACTCCCGAAACTTTAAATCACGTGATTAATATTTTGCGCCAACCTCAGACTTTTTATGTCGATAACCAAGATGGTGATGATGCCGCCGATGGTTCCGAAGATCACCCCGTGACCACGATTGATCAAGCGGTTAAGTTATGTTCCTCGATGAGCGAGCGCAATTTTGTTTATCTCAAAGGCGCGCAAACTCATACCGTACAAACACAACTGCCTGTTGAAAATAAATACATTGTTTTTAGAAGCTGGGGAGATAATGCGGCGGTTATTGCCAATCAACAAGTTACAAACGATCGCGCCTCTGGTTTTATACCGACAGGGGGTTCCGTGCTTTCTTTTTATAATATTGATTTTATCACCGCAGATTTACCCGACTCGGTGAATTGGTCAGGCATGGTAACACGCTACGATGATCAAGCAGGAACTGTTAAAACCTATCAATGTAATGTGACCTGTCAGAGCGCATTTATTCAGATTCCAAGCGGGCCCGGAATTATTAATATTGCGATGTATGGCGGTGCCATTAAATATAACCCCACCGGTAAACGCCCCAATGTGATCATCAATGAAGCGGCCCATCCTGTTTATGCTCATATTACCAGCAGTTTTCAGGATTTAAATGGTAACTCGATTGATAGCACTCTGCTTAGAAAAACAATTTTTTCAGAGCGCGCTTTTAATAAAAACGCAAGCTCGTCTCAGCAGCCGTTTAATATTTTATCCAACATTGATTTGTCGCAAGGAGCTTAAGTGTGATTGTCTCTTTGACCTGCAACAGTGTCTATTACCCTTCGTTTGATACAGAAAACCCACCTGTGAAAGTGCCTGAACCGATTATTTTGGCGGCAGTGAAGGTGAAGCTATGTGATCAAATTGATTTAGCCTCCATTGCCGCACGGAGCAATATTGTTGATGATGGCAGTGATCCTGAAGTGTCACGCCAGCGTTATCAAGAGGCTGTTAATTATCTCCAAACAGCGACCCCCAACGATCAAGATTACCCTTTTCTTTATATCGAAGCGGGGCGTTTGGATGAAAATATTGAGCAGTTTGCAACGGAAGTTATCACTCAATATGAAGCTGAGCAAGTTGCATTAGCAAAAATAGAAAGTGATCGCGCTTTTGGTAAAAAACAAGTGAGCGCTGCAAAAGATCAACAGTCTGCAATTTTCGCAGAGACACAAGCAAAAACTCAAATCGATGAGGTGGTGAATGATTATAAAACCGATACTGACTGATGTCGGTCGTGAAGCTCTGGCCAATGCAAAGTCAAAAGGAACAAACCTGGTGATTAGCCACCTTGCTGTGGGGAGTGGGATTTGGCAAGCGGATAAAACCGCAACGGCGCTCAAGCACCAAATTAAACGCATTAATGAAACCGGCTATCAAGATTTAGACGCCGCGCAAGTTCGAGTGGAATTTATCGATGATACGACAGATGCTTATGTTGCTTATGAAATTGGCTTAATTACTGAGGATGGTATTTTATTTGCTGTTTATTCCAGCAATGACCAGAATAAACCCGTTTTGCAAAAAGCCAGTGCGACGCCCTTATTGCAATATTATAATTTAGGCTTTTCTAACACCGATAATATTGATTTTGTTCAGGGACAAATTAATTTACCGCAAGCGACCGAAGTGGTGAAAGGAGTTGCGTATACGGCAACAGATGCCGATATGGTGACAGGAAGCAATGACAGTAAAATCGTAACGCCTAACAAATTATCAAACAATATTTTACCGATTCAGGGATTAAAGTTTCCTGATGGCTATATTCAAAAAACAGTTTCATATAACCTTACCAATCCCAACGGAACCGCAAAAAACTTAGCCCCTGACTTTGATTTAAATGATTTATTTACCTCTGGTATTTATTGCGGTGTCCCCAAAAATAATCCCATCGGCGATACGAACCCTGGTGGTGAGTGGTTTAATTTTCTTGTGATGGGAAATGGCAAAGACTCTGCTTCTCAATTTGCAATCCCCTGGTCTAATTTAGGGCGGGGTGTTTGTGTTAGAACAACGCAAAAAGGAAAAGAGGGGTGGAGCTCATGGGCGAAACTCAATACGCAGGATAAAATTTACAACTCGACTGGCTGTAAAATTGATTTTGCTAATAATGTGCTTAATTTTTATTACAATAATAAACGAATTGCTTGGGTCGGTGATGGTGACATTCATTTAGCTTCACCTGATAATGCGATCACCTTTGGTGATGGAAGCTCGCAAAAAACCGCCTCTTGGAGAATGGTGGCACCGTCAGGTCGCTGTCTAAATGCAGCAAATAGCGATGCAAATACGTTTAATAATCAGGCCGGGGTGTACGCAGGAACCGGCAATGGCTGGAAAAATACTCCTAAATCACTCGGTTTTCTGATTGTTTATCCTTATGCGGACAATGATGGATGTTATCAAGAGTTTGTTTCGTTTGAAGATATTACAAAAACGGGCTATCGCAAATATAGCCGAATCTTAGCGCGTGATGGTAAAACCTGGTCTGAATGGCAGAGAATAGATAGCCTACTTGTTGATGCCAATCAGTTTTGTTTTAACACGAATGACTGGAATGGCCACACCCAAACAAAGTTCCACTATTCTTGGGAATGTAAAAATAGCCCGTCGAATCGTGTCTTTTACAATGGCTTCACTTGTTTTGTCGATGACAACGCCCATAAAAAGACATTTCAACTGATTCAGGATGACCAAGGTCGGGTTTATTCACGCGCCCAATATATTAATAGCGATCAAACCCCATCAGAAGAACCTTATAGTTTATGGATTCGCAATGATAATACGCCGGATGCCATTAGAAGCAATACGCTAAACCGTACACAAAATGCGGATGGTTCTTTGCAGGTTGATATTAAAGTAGCAACACAAGCCGAAGTGAATGCAGGCAATGCAGATACATTTGTAACGGCTAAAAATCTACACGGTTCACTCGTTGGTCAATTTCAAAAAGTATTAGATATTGAGAACGGCCAACCTGATCAAGACTATGATATTGAGTTCACCGCTCAATCTGGCAATTTAGGCAATTGCTTAATTATGGCTCAAGCCTCAGCAACGAAAGGTGCAAACGGTACACGGGGAGCGATGGTACAAATTATCGACCCTTCCGGGGTGGTACGTGTCGAGCATTACTCTTACAGCATGGAATATGAACAACGCGGCTCAGCCGGGCACGGCTCTGCCACTTATTCGGTGTTTCTAGGTAAACATACCACTCAAACGGGTTGGAAAGCTCGATTTACTGCCCCACCGGGAGCAGCTCGTGGCGTCTCTAACCGGAAACTCAGCGTGACAATGGTGCCTTTTTAATCTCTTTCTTTTCAACACAACACAGGAAAAAACTATGGCAGATTTTGTGCATGGCGTGGTTTCGTCTATCTCTGATAATTCGACACGCTCAATTAGTGCGGTGGCCACCTCAGTCATCGGTATTGTTGGAACCGCAGGCTGGGCGGACCCTGCAAAATTCCCAGTGAATACGCCCGTTTTAGTCAACGATGTAACGCAACTCGCAGGCTTAATTAGCAATAAACCCACGAAGGAAACGGATCCACCGATTACACAAGGTTCGTTGCCGGATGCGCTCAATTTAATGTTTGATCAAGCGAATCTTACTTGTGTCGTTATTCGAGTGGATGAGGGAGCCGACGATAAAACAACACAAACAAATATCATTGGCGGGGTCAATGGCTCCGGCCACCGAACAGGAATGCAGGTATTGATTGATGCGCAAAGCGTTTTAGGACTCACCCCTAAAATATTGTGTGTGCCTTCATTCTCAAAAATTGTTGATGTGGCCAGCGCCTTATGCACATTAACTGATGAGATGGATGCTTTTTGTTATTTGGATGGTCCAGGCAGCTCGGCCTCCGATGCCATTAAAATATTAACGGCAGAATCATCGCCTTTAACCGGCTATAACAACGCCATGCTCTGCGATCCTTGGATTAAGGCCGCAGGAGTGGCTGATATGATCCCACCGTCTGCATTATGGGCGGCGATTCGCGCCAAAACAGACAATGAAAAGGGAGTATGGCGCTCGTCATCGAATCAAAAGGTCAATAGCGTTATTGGAACCAGCTACCCGGTTGAGTATGCAAATAACCCGTCATCGACCTCAAACTTACTGAACGGAGCAGGCGTCGCCTGTATCGTGAATTATGGCGGTGGTTTTAGGACATGGGGAAACTACACCTGTGCGTTTAAAACAGATTCGCAATTCGCTTTTGAGCCTGCCCGACGTGTTGCCAGTATGATTAGCGACACACTTGATGAAACATTGATGTGGGCGGTCGATTTACCCACAAACGCCTCTTATTTTAATAATGTGACAGCATCGATTAATGGGTTTATGCGGGATTTATCCTTGCAATCAGATAGCGCAGTGAATGGCACCTGTACAGCAAACAAAGATTTAAATACAGAAACTGCACTGGACCAAGGTCAATCTTATTTTGATATTGATTTTAGTGTCGCCTCTCCGGCTCAAACCATTAATTGCAAGCTAACAAAACAATTGCAAAGCACATCTTCCAGTAATTCATAAAAATTAAGGAAACGAGCATGGCATTAGCACAAGGCATACGCCTTTTTAATTTAGTGATTGCCGGTCAAGGACAGGCCGGAGCGGTAACTGATATTCAATTGCCCGAAGTAAAAGAAACCATTGAGGAATTTAAAGGAGGCTATATGTCCTCGGTGGGGATTCCGGTGGGACTAGAAAAAATGGAGTTAGAGTTTACCCTGCATTATTCCAGTGCTGACACCTTGAGCTTATTTGGGCTTGAGGCCGGTAAAACAGCGACCTTTGTTTTTACCCCAGCGCTGGAAAATGAAAAGGGCGTTGTCGGTTTAAAAGCCACTATTCAAGGGCGGATTATCGGCGTTCAAACCGATCCCATTTCATCGGAATCTATTTTTAAACAAAAATTCACAGTTCAAGTTTCTTCTTATGTCCTCGAACAAGAGGGCACAGAGCTTTATAACATCGATATTGAACGATGGATTTATAAAGTGCGTGGACAAGATCGTTTAGCCGCAGTGCGAACAAAAGCCGGTATTTCTTAAAAAAGAAGCCCTCTGCTGAGGGCGTTTTGCTGTACTTCTTGCGGACTTGATTAACGCAAGAGGCTCACTATAGAACAAAAACATTTTTAAAATCAACAGGAAACATCTCATGACGACAGAATATACATTAAAATATCCCACTCAAAACATTAAAACACTCAACATTCGCCGTATGACCGTCGGTGATCGCTTTAGAACAAAAGACATTCAAAATGAACTTGAGCATGAAATACAGATGGTCGCGAATTTAACGGACCATACTCAAGACGACATTTTACAGTTGGATAATAGCGATTACTTTGCGGTGGTTAATATTATTAATGCTTTTACCGATTTGCCAGCTTAAAAGAACTTAGGCTGGCAGTTTTCAGTTTAAACAAATCCTCCCGCTTAGGCATCGATTTTATTTTAGGACTTTCTGAAATCGAATTGTCTGAGTGGATGGACACCGCAAAAGAACACCAAGATTTAGTCAAGCAGGCGGTTGATCATGAATTCAGACAACAAAAGCATCAGTCTTAGGATTGGTGCTGAATTAGGCTCTAGCTTTAAAAAAACGTTTGAAGGTGCCGACAATCGCCTGAAACGATTAAATTCAACGGTTAAAGATTTTAAAAAGCAGATGGGCAATGTGTCTGCTTTACAAAAACAGGAGGCTAAAACCAAGCAAGCAGGTAAAGCCTGGCGAGAGGCCTCTCATAAAATTGCCGACTACAAAAAAACGCTAAAAGAATTAGAATCACCCACCAACAAACAACTCGTAAAATTAAACCGCTTGGCCGGCAATGTGCGCCAAGCAGAAATTAACTTTTCAAGTTTTCAGGAAAAAGTTAATCGCTCAGGTCAAGCAACTCAAAAGCAAACCGAAAAACTCACTGCGCTCGGTATTAAGCTTAAAAAAGCAAAGATGGCCAGCGCGGACTACCAAGAAGAAGTTAAATTATTAACCACCGTTACCAGCAAGCATCAAGCTAAATTAGCGGGCCTGGTTAAAACGGCGAATAAGGCTCAAAGTGCGTTTAATAAAGAGCGCAATTCAGCGACCACTTTACGCCAATCACTCTCACAAGCCGGGATTAATACACGGGAGTTAACCCAGGAAAATAAGCGCTTAGAAAACTCAATGAAGGCGGTAACGAGCCGTGCCGATCGTTTAAATGCTTCACTCAATCGCATTCAGCAAAACCGTGATCATCGTGCTGATTTGCGCGGGGGCCTGATGGAAACGGTGGCCACCACCGCAGCGGCTGCTTTTCCGATTGTGAATGCAGCAAAAGCGCAAGAATCGAGCGATTATCTCAATACCGTTTTATCGTTAGGCAAAGTGGATCCGAAAGTTGCACGTTTAGCTAAAAATGCGTCGCTCAACGCTGCACGCATGGGTGTAACAACCTTTGCCGGTGCCAATGAAATTCAATACGCCTTTAATTCGGCAGGCTTAGGGAATACCTCTGGACGTGAAGCGGTGGTACCGGTGGCAAAAGCGGCGCGTTTAATGAAGGTGGATAATGCAACGCTTGCCAATGATGTGGCCGGTGCGATTAACAACTTCTACAAAGATAAAATCAACATGAATGACCCGAATGCGGTCAAAAAAGCCAATACGGAGGTGACGGATTTATTCACGGCGGCACAAATGAAGTTCCACTATCAGGACTTTAGTGCCATCAATGAGGCTTTAAAATATGCCGCCGGTTCTATGCAGCAGCAAGGTGTGGATTTAGGGCAAGGGCTCACTGTGCTGGGGATGATGGCCAACGGGCGTGTTGCCGCCAGTACCCAAGGGACCGCCCTTCGTGCCATATTGACCCAGCTTTCTGCTAAAGGAAATGCCAGTCAATATATTGTCCGCGACACTCAAGGCAATATGGAATTGCTCGCCACACTGAAAAATTTAAAGGAGAACTTATCGACCGATAAAGACGAACAAATCAAGCAGCTCACCGGCATTTTTGGCAGTGAGATGGCCAGCCCCATTGCTCAAACTTTAAATGCGATGAAAGAGGCTACCAAAGACTACACCGACCTTATGAAAAATGCACCGGGGATTGTCAATCGCAAATATGCCGAGATGGCCAAACACACGTCATTTAAATGGAAAAAACTCACCTCAAATTTAGATGTGCTTTCAATGACGATTGGCGGCCCGATGCTGGATGTGGTCAACGGCATTATCACCCCACTCACCTCCCTAGTCGTTGGAGTCAGTGAAGCCTCCCAAGCTTTCCCAAATTTTACCCGCGTTTTATTTAGTGCGTTAAGCGCGTTAGCCGTGTTTAAGGTCGGGAAGTTTGCCTTTGGTTATGGAAGTGCTTTGCTTGGACAAGTCGGCAATTATGCCCGACTGGGCGGCTCTTATTTAGGTGCAGGCGGTGGTGCTGTCAAAGAAGGTAGCAGTTGGCTCTCACGGCTCAAACCCAAGTGGCTCGATAAAGTGGGTAAAAGCAAGCTCGGTAAAATGGGGGGTAAAGCCTTGGGCGGTTTAGGTAAGGCCGGAGGTCTTATCAGTGCGGCTACTGCTACACCGGTTTATGTGACGAATATGGGAGATTTAGGTGGTAGCTTGGGCTCAACGCTTGGCAATATTGAGAAAAAAGGCCCACTGAAAGAGGCGAAAAAGCTCGGTCGTTTAGGGCGTATCGGTGGCGTACTAGGTAAGTTTGGCAAAGTGTTAGGACCGCTCGCTCTACTCGGCACGGGCATGGATATTTTAAGCACCTCCACAAATGAGGCATTGACTGGCCACCAAAAAGCAAAACGTATTGGCGGTGATGTGGGTGGCTTGTCTGGTGGCGCCATTGGGGCGATTGCAGGGGCTGCGATTGGCTCGGTGATTCCCGTGGTCGGCACTTGGATTGGTGGCGTGGCAGGCTCTTTAATTGGCAGCTGGTTTGGAAATAAAGCCGGTCAAAAAATTGTTGATTTGGTTGATCCGAAAGAGCACGTCAAACAGATGGCTACAAGCCAAGTTAATAATCACAATAGCCAACAGCAAAATGAAATCACAATAAACAATCACATTAACCAAAGCATCAACAGCAGTCAGGGACAATCAGCACAAGATATTGCTAAGCACAGTGCCAACGAGCTCAAGCAACGAATCTATGATATTAACCCGATGTATGATGCGATTGCGCTGGGAGGTCAACCTTGAAAATGATGAAGCTCGGCAGTTTTCACTTTTCGGTGAAGACTGCCAGCTACAATAAACTACAACGCAAAACCTCAATGCGCTGGGCAAAAAACGAACCATTTGGAGGTGGTCAGAGTTTGCAGTTTTTAGGCCAGGGCGAAGACAGTATTAGCTTGGATGGAGTGATTTTTCCCTACTATCAAGGCGGCTTAGATCAAGTCGATACAATGAGGAAAATTGCCCAAGAGGGTAAGCCGCTTTTACTCGCTGATGATAGCAAGGTCCATGAATACTGGGTCATTGAAGAGGTCACCGAAACCCAATCGAAATTCATTGGCCAAACGCCTCAAAAAATCGAGTTTAATTTAAGGCTACTTTACTATGGCACAGATATACAAAACCAAAAGCAATAACGTGGTGGATGAGATTTGTTATCAGTTTTATGGTGAGCGCAGTGATGCCTTAGATGCCGTATTTAAATCAAATCCGACTTTATCTAGTTATGGCACTCACCTCCCCGCCGAACTCACTTTAATTTTACCGGACCTTCCCGAAGCACAGACCGAAGAAACCCAACAATTATTTAATTAAGGACAATCATGACTCCGACTTACTCTATTGTAAATTATGGGCCAGACGGCACCATTAATGATCGCACCGAAGCGTTTAAAGGCCGTCTACTCTCTATGACCGTGAACGATTATTCTGGCATGTCGAGCGACAGTGTGACCTTTGTACTCGATGATGCAGATGGCAAATTAATTGCCCCGGACACTAAAAGCTCAATTCGCGTTAACCTCGGTTATGAAGGCAGCCCTTTAGTGACGATGGGCGAATTTACTGTCACACAAACCACCTACTCCGGTTGGCCTCGACGACTCACTGTAACGGCCACCTCAATGGACATGTACGTTGGCTTAAAAGAAGTGATGAGCCGCAGCTTTAGCAATAAAACCGTCAAAGAAATTATTGAGGAAATTGCCACCAGCAACGTAAATACCAATGAAAAGATGTATGAAGTAACCGTCGGCCACGATGTCGCCGATCAAGTGGTAAAATACATCGCACAAACCAATGAAAGCAGCATGAACTTTTTAACGCGCTTTGCTAGAGATCGGGGCTGTGTTTTTAAATGTACGCATAATCGAATTGTGTTTGTGACCGCAGGGACAGGTAAAAGGGCTTCGGGGGTGGATTTAGACCCTATAAATATCGATGTCCAAACAGGTAATGTTTTAGACTACATAGTCTCATATGATCGTCGTCTACAATACAACACAGTGCGGGCGCATTATCATGATTTTGCCACTGGCCTCGCTGGTAAAATTGATGCTGGTTCTGGTAAAAAACCAATCTATGTGATGCCTAATTATCTAGCAAATGAATTAGAGGCATCAGTGTCGGCCCATGCTGAGCTTCATAGGCTTCAACGATGCAAAGGTCAATTCAGTGTAAATCTAGTTGGCAATCCTTTTTTGATGGCGCAATTCCCCGTTAATTTAACAGGGGTTAAAAAAAATATCGATGAACAATGGGTTGTTAGTCAAGCGACTCATCAATACATTGAGGGTAGAGGTTATACAACTAGGATAGAAGGAAATATAAAACTAAAGCTTTAATCCCATAACTGCTGGGGTTTGTGTTTATATGTTTCGCTTAATGGAATTCCTTTTAATTTATGTTTGTCTGCAGCAGCTTGTTTCTCTGCTTCTGAATATGAAACACACCACTTTGACCCACTATATTTTATGCTTTGCAAGCACATTTTGCAGTCGTCCTTTTTAAGGCCGATAGTGCTACATTTAATTTTTTTCCATTTAGAAAAATCAATATGAAGTGGTTTTTCTGGCTCTGAAAGTGTTGCCCTATTCGCAAATGAAGGTAACACCAACACCATAGCAAAAGAACAAGCAGTAATTACAGCAAATAATTTATTCATAATTTTACCCTTCAAATAATAACCACACTTTAACTGTGTTAATGGAGTTCGTCTATATGGCTACCGGCTTTGATACTGGCTATTTAAAATATTCCAGTACACTTACTGATTTACAAACTAAATTGTATCCCGCTGGAATTGACCTTCAAAAATACTCGGATACGATGGCAGGCTTGCATGGAGATATAGGTGGCAAGCTTACCGATTATTCCAACAGTATAATCCAAACAACCCAATACGATGCAGCGGCTAACTCTTGGATTGATGGGGATTGGGCAGGAGTCACAAAATCCATTTGTGATGGTGTTAACAATGCAATGAGCGGCGCAATATGGGATAAGCTAGAACCCGCGATGAATTGCTTAAATGCCATTGATCCTGACGATCCGAACGCTCAAGAGCAATCTCAAGCGTGTATCAATTCACTCGAATCAGCCCTTATAGAAATAGGCGAAGAAGGAAATAAACCATTTGATACTCGCACCAAATTAACTGAGCTATCCAATGAGGTCATCAGTAGCGTTGGCGGAATGCTTTCTTATATTCAAATTGGTACCGACTTTATGGATAGTTATGGCTGTTGCTTTAGTGCCGCTTCTCAAATTAACCCTGATGCCGGTGAACTTTACTCTTCTTCTCAAGATATACGCTCTAAAGTCGATAGTGGTGCTATGCAGTCTAAGGATATTGCTAATACAGTTAAAAATAGCGTGGGACAGATTTTAAATGTCCAAGATCGTTTTGAGGAGTTGGTATCATGAATAAGCAAGAATTAATTGATTCGCTCAAAGAGTCGGAAGGTGTTCGTTTCAAGCCTTATCGTGATACTGTTGGTAAGTTAACGATTGGTGTCGGCCGTAATCTTGATGATTTAGGTATTAGTGACGATGAAGCAAATTACTTGCTCAATAATGATATTGAACGAGTGTTAGACCAATGCACATCCCTGCCCTATTGGCTAAGTTTGAACGACGAGCGTAAAGCTGTTATTGCTGAAATGCTTTTTAATCTTGGCCTTTCGGGAGTTAAAAAATTTAAAAATATGTCTGCAGCGCTTAAAGAAAACAACTTTGATAAAGCGGCTGCAGAAATGCTGAATTCTAAGTGGGCCAATCAAGTAGGTAATCGCGCTGTGAGGTTGGCAAACAGGATGAAGCTCGGTTGCTGATGTGGTTGAATTATAAGTTGTCGCCAATTGGCGACAACTTAAAAATTGTTTAGATTTATTGCAAGACACTCATGAGCACTCTTCTTGATAAGTAAAATTACAAATCACCAAAACCGTTGTTAAGCATAGTGTTGAGCTTGTCGCCAATTGGCGACAAGTTGAAAACTTGCTCAATCATTAGGGATTTTTTTGGAAATGTATTTCCAGGCTAAATTGCTAATTTCCTTTAGATCGTTTTCTGTCAATAGGTAGCTGTTTTTTATACTTTCAGATAATTTCAAGCTGATGTTTTGGTTGTTTAGTGATGAAGATATAGCTTTAGAGCCTGACTTTGTTTTAATGTCGTAATGGAAAGATTGTTTTTTTTGCTTTTTTGAATTCTGGCCGATATATTTTTTTGCAACTTCTTCTAGCTTAAAAATTGATAGCTCGCCTTGAATACCCAAGTAATTATCTTTGACAAATTTATCTAATTTTGATCCCAGTTTGTTAAAGATTTTCTTTTTAATGTCATCAGCTCTTCTGCTGGAAATATTGAAGCAATTAATTAGGTTGTCGTATGCTTCTAAAGCTTCAAAGCTAAACATTCTACTTAGTTCTTGCCGACCGCCTTTTATATTTAATTTGTCAATCAAATCTCCTCTGCTGGCATAAATATCATTTTCTAATAAATTTCTATAGTGTTTAAACTTACCATAATCTGTCATTCCTTCACTTTCTTCATTTTCAATTTCTTGAAGCCTTAACGCAAAAGCATCACTAAACATTTCTTCAGGATATACTTTTGCTTGAACTGTCTTTAGGTTTAATTCTTTAGAAGCAGTCCATCGTCTTTCGCCAGCTATTAATATATAACCATCCTCGGTATCAAAAACGATAATGGGCTTTAATATTCCCACTTCTTTAATGCTTGATTTTAACGCATCCATATCGCCAAATTCTTCTGGGTTACGGTTTTTGAATTCGTACCTTACAATGTGATTTGTTTTTATGTTTTTAACGTTAATTTGACTATGCAGTCCTTCAATAACTGACAGGTCCGCCTTTTCAAGCTCTGGTAGCTGCGTGCCTTTAATTGCTTTTACTGTGGTTCTAGGTTTTTCTTTTATAATCATTTATTTTCTCCAGCAATTTTTTTTTCTTTATTAGAGTTAGCTTTTGCTACTCCCCATTTTTGTGGTGAAACATTACTTATGCGGCTGAGTAATTCAAGTTTAAATTCTTTATACATATGGGTTATATTTTTTCTTGGTTTTTGAGTTGGGTTAACTAATTTTCTAACGTACTGATTATGATTAATCATTGTGTCGAATATATAAGAAGAATACATTTCTTGTATTTTTACGAAGTTATTTCTATCCATTTCTGTTGACTTGTCAAAGTCATTAATAAGCATGCCAGCTATTTTGATTTTTGAATCACCTTCTTCAATGAGGTTATCGATAGTATTAATAAGTTTTTTTATTCCTTTAGAAGAATAAGTGTCTAATTTTAGAACAATTAAGGCATAGGTAGCTGCAACTAATGCATTTTGAAGCACAATTCCTTTGCTTGGTGGACAATCTAAAACGATATAACTAAATTTATTTTGAGTGTTTTCTTGAATTTTTGATAATAATTTTTGAAGCTGTCGTAAAATACGATGAGGAGGCACTGTTGTAAATAATACATGGTCTTCTAAATCATCGCTTCCAGGTAATAGGAATAAATTATTTTCTAAATTAATTAGCTCAACCTTGTCCTCTAACAAAGCCTCTTTTACTGTTGGGCCGTCATATTCATCTTCATTAATGCCCATTAGTGTATATGTTGAGTTACATTGAGTGTCTAAATCTAGAAATAGTGTAGGAGCATCTTCTGCTAGAGCGCGAGCTAAACCTATAGATGTAGTCGTCTTACCTACGCCACCTTTCTGATTGCAGATTGCAAATATTTGTGTATCCATTGATATATACCTTGTTAAATAATGTACTGTTAATATATTTCTAAAGAATATTTGCCCATTAATATTCTTGCCGCATCGTCAGGAGCGCGTCGATAACCAGAGGAAGTGGGGTTTGTAAACCAAGTATTAACTGTAGTAGGTTTTTTCCCCGTTAACTCTGCAATATCAGCAGTAGTTAAATTATGTATCGCCTTAATCATTATTATATGAGCATTGTTTATTGCATGTTTTGTTTTTATTTTCTCGTCCATGTCTCCCCCTTTAATAAAACAACTTCACTATAATTAATATACTAATTGAATTAATATTACAACATTTAGCAATAAAATAATATGATTAAGTTGTAGCTGTGAAGAAAAGCCCTCGGAGCTAAGTTAAACAAGATGAGGGCTTTTCAGTTGAGAGGAAAGGAGGAAACTCTCAATTAATTGATAGCACAGAGAATAAAAAAAGCCTTACCACTGGGAGAGGTGAGGCATTAATTGAGTTGTCTAACAAAGTGCAATTAATTTAATGCAGGGTATGTGCCATAAAAAATAAAGCCCCGTAAGGATAACCGGGGCGGCAGTGCTCGAAAAAACAATCATCCAGTATGGAGGGTGGAGATTGTCTTTTCATATTGCCTGTGTTTAAGAAAAAAGAAAAGCCCCCACGAAAGAACGAATTGTGGAGGCCGACATAGTCTAGGGCGTCAATGCTAGTAAACACCCTTTATATAATATAGCTCAAAAACATGAATATTGGTTTTAATTTTGTTCAGGTGAAAGCTCCTAAGAAGCGTGTGCAAGCTTCTTAAGCGCTTTCAGTGTGAGTCAGTCTAGGGGATTGCCTCACATTTGAAGTTTATATTCAGATACCTAAATTGCAATTTTGGGATTTAAATAAGATCAACAACTTTCTTTTTCGCTTCGCTGTCGCCTTCAATGTAGTGCTGGGTGGTTTGTAGCTTTGAGTGGCCTGCGAGCTGCTGTACGTCTCTTAGACTGCCACCGGCTTTGATGATGTTTTTTGCCGCTCGGGTGACAAAGGTTCTACGTCCTGAGTGGCTGGAATGGCCGCTAAATTCGAGTTCTTTGTACAGGCGAGCAAACCAGTTAACGATAGTTTGCGGGCTAAAAGCGGCCTTGCGTTGCGAAATAATAATAGGAACATTCTCATGGTTTGGTTGATCGTGATTATGTAATGCAATTAGAGCCAGTTTGAGTTGCTGGTTGAGGGGGATAATGCGACCACCCGTTTCGCCTTTGCTGATGTCGTTGGTGAGCTTTATTTGGCCACCGATGTGGCAGTCTGAGTCAAAAACATTTTTCCAGCAGATATGGGCGATCTCTTTGGCACGAAGTCCAGCCTTAATCGACAACAAAAACAAAACGAGGTTGCGCTCGGGTGCGGTTGTGCTTTTGATGTAGTGGTAGACAATGCGCTCTTGTCGCTCGGAAAGAATGCGGGCCTGTTTTCGTAAACTCATGGGTTAAAACTCATTATATTAATGATTTATATGACAATAATATAACAAGTGAGAACTCGGTGCCAGGCTGTATGCGTTGATTTACTTGAAGTTGTTATAAATTGGTCCATTTATAACAAGTTGGTTTTGTGTCGTACGATACAATTTTTCTTTCAAAAACATAAAACTGCACTATTGATAAATTGTAGCACCAGGTGCTATAATTGTACTTATACAGAAAGCAAGGTGCCAGAATGCGTATTTTCAAAACTAAATTCTTTTCAAAATGGGCCAAGAAAGAAGCACTCACAGATAAAGACTTAAGTGCTGCGGTCGTGGAGATAGAGCAAGGGTTGATTGATGCAAATTTAGGCGGTGATGTTTATAAAAAGAGAGTGTCCATACAAGGAAAAGGGAAACGTGGTGGGGCACGTACTGTCTTAGCTTACAAGGTAGAAAACAAAGCGTTTTTTCTTTTTGGTTATGCAAAAAGCGTGAAGGCGAATATAAGCAGTGATGAATTAAAAATAGCCAAAAAGCTGGCTAGTGAAATGCTAGGTAGTACGGAGAGTGAATTGAAAAAATTGTTGAAAGCGGGTGCATTGATAGAGGTGAAATATTATGGCTAAGAGCTTAACAGAAGCGTTACATGAAACTGCACAGGATTTTTATGATGCTGGTGTGATGAGCGAGCAAACCATGCGTGAGTTTGATGCGATGTGTTTGCCTGAAATAAAAGAGTATACGCCTAATCAAATTAAGCAGCTCCGTCGCAAAAACAAAATAAGTCAGGCTGTTTTCGCTGCATACTTGAATACAGTGCCATCGACTGTTCAAAAGTGGGAGCAGGGACAAAAGAAACCAAGTAAATTTGCTTTGAAGTTACTTAGCTTGGTAGATCGTTACGGTATTAAGTTTTTAGCTGCTTAGCCTTTGACCTATTTATAACAATTTGACTTGGATCGTACTATCCAATTTTCTAGCTTCTCATAAACTTTTACAAGTTGCAATTGTCTATAAAGTTGTAAAAGTTTTAAATATTTTGCTATACTGTTAGAAAGTAGACGATGAGAGGTAGGTGATATGTTAAAAGTATCTATGGCAAGAGCAAGAGAACAACTTAGTGAAATTGCGCAAAAAGTACAGCACCGGGGTGAGCGCTGCATGTTCACACATTATAATAAGCCTGTTGTCGCATTAATTTCTGCTGAAGAACTTGAGCTTTTTGAAATGCTACTTGAGAAATACGAGGATGATTTGTCTGCACAAGCCTATGAAAACCGTAAAGCTGAAGAAAGTGTGTCTGCAGAAGATGCTTGGAAAGAGCTAGGTCTTTAAATGCCAACCTATGAATTACGCTTTAAAAAAAGTGCTGTTAAAGACCTTGCCAAGATCACAAAAAGCCTACCTAAATCTAAACGTCGATCACTTAAAGAGCAAATTGATTCTTTAAGTGATAACCCCAAGCCAGAAAACTGCAAGAAGCTAAAAGGATATGATAATCTATACCGTGTGAGCATGGATAATTATCGGGTTGTTTACACCCTTGAGGATGAATGCCTCTGTATTATTGAAGTGATTTTGGTTGCCCATCGTAGCGAAGTCTATAAACTATTGAAACAAATGAAAGTTAGTTGAGTAAACAATGAAAACAATAAAGCTAGAGTATGGCAGCTACAGTAATTACCTCCCAGCAGTTTATGTAAAGCATAATCTGAATGATGAGGCGATGATGTGCTTGGCATTCACGGTGGATATCTTAATTAGCAAGCAGGGTTGCAGTTATAGCGACCGAGAAAAAGAGTACTGTAAATTTCCTTTATACTGGAGAGATTTGTTAGTAGAGCATTTTGGTGCGATTAACCTAGAATCTCCGGACACTAAAAATTACCATTGCGAAGACTATATGCCTCTTATTGATTGCGGAGATGCTGGACCAGGTCGTAATGAAATTTTTAATGAGTTATTTGCTCCCTTTAATCTCAGCTATGATCAATTACAAGAAACATTTTTCAAAAGTGTTGAGCGTTATGCATCACTTGAAATTGAGGTCGACCCGTGCACGATTAGACCTTTTTAGTTGAACAGTTAGAATGTGGGTTTTTGATGCAAAAAGAAGTTGGGAATAAAACACTCGGCGGGTATTTACGCAAAATAGATCTGCTATGTGAAGAGCTTAAGCTGAGCTATCAAGTTGAGAAAGATGGCAAAGAATACGCGGTTAACATTTTTAGGGGTTATGTCAGAATACGTGTTACAAGTTTCACAAAACAGGCTAAATCGTTAGTTTTTGTATATAAACTCGTCTTTTTATCATAATAGGTAATCGCAATATTATATGGTATTTACCTTGTAAAAGGTTGGATAGATTATGAAATAGCCATCTAAAAACTCATATGGATAACATAGATATAAAATATTATAAGTAAGGAGCAATTTTAATCCTTCATCAGTTTTTCATCCTAATGAAATTGTATATAAACTCATTAAAAACTTATAGTTATGATACTTTGAAAAGAAGACGGTTTTTTATACACTTATTTCCCCTGATTTTTACTAATGCTCAGGTATTAAATTTGCAGTCTATAAAACGGAGGTTTTCTATACACTCTCATTTGATTTATAGACAAGTATTTGTACGAAAAACTTAGGATTTAAGTAGGCATATGAAACTGGTAACACGTATTCTGACATACCCCCTATAAAGAACCAAAATACAGTTTTTGATGTGCGAATAGGTTAAGCCTAACTATATGTTTATGGTATGGGTAAATGCCATATCTAATCGCCGCAACGCTTGGCGCTGAACACTTTCATAATTAATTGAAATTAACTAGATTTGCTGCTAAATTTAAGTCAGTATATATAAGTGTTTGAAATAAATTGGTAACAAATGAATTAGTGAGCAGATAGAGAAAACCCCCAACTCTTAGACTTTCCGGCAAGATTGATTAAGAGGTGAGGGCATCAGGATCACAAAACTTATACTTGAAGTGTATAAGTAAGGGTTTTTATTGTCAATAAGAAACTGACCAGTAAAAGCAAATTTTTCTCCTGAGCTTTCTCCATCTCCTGCTAGGGCAACGACTCTTGAACATGTTGTATTACAGTTACATAAAAATGTGACTGATAAAAATTCGATACGAGCCGTGGCCACATTGGAGATAATAAAATGAATAAAACGGCAACGAATCCCCCTGATTATTGGACCAAAACACCCAAACATGGGCTTAAAACGAGTTATTTATCGGCATTAAGAAAGTAATCCTCTCTTCTAGGTTGTGCCATGCAATTAAAAGAGAGGGTACTACAAACTTTTGTTAATGCTTTGCCTGAAAAGCCATACTGCTCTTTCGATTTAAAAGAGGGGGTAAAGATATGGCCAAAAGAAGGCGCATTAAAAACAAACTATATTCAGGCGAACCCACCCACAAGCAAAAGCTGGTTAATTATTGATATAGATCAGCCAGATTCAACTTTCTTATATGAAAAGCTGGGTTTGCCTGCGCCAAACATCATAAGCATTAATCGAGATAATCGCCACGTTCATTATTTCTACAATATTCACGAAGTTTATACGAGCAAAAACGCCCATACTGCGCCTCAAGAGTATTTAAAAGCCATTGAGAGAGCCTATGTTGAGAAATTAGACGCAGATAAAGGCTATACAGGCTTAATTGCTAAAAACCCTTTATCTGACGAATGGTTTACTATTTACCCAACTGATCATAAATATTCATTGGGCGAACTTGCTGAACATGTCGAACTAAAACGAGACTTTATACCATTAACTAGACAGATTCGTGAAAATGAGGGACGGAATAATGAGCTTTTCGATAAGCTAAGGTTCTGGTCCTATGCAGAAAAGAAAAATCACAACTCTTATGAGTCGTTTCATTCAGCCTGCTTAGCCAAAGGTAAAGGGATTAACGGCCAAGGCTATAACAGCGCTACTGGTTACTTACCAACCAGTGAAATTGAAGCGACAGTAAAGAGCATCACAAAGTGGACCTGGAAGCATTATAAAGGGGCAGGGACCAATACCAAGAATAGAGGTGTAATGTGCTTAAACAAAACACAGCTTACTGCTACAGAGAAGATGCAGGCAGGCGCACTATACAGTGCAGAGATAAAGCGAGGCAAAACCTTTGATAAGCTCAAACGCGCAGCCAGAGGTGCGAAGCTTGGCATTGATTTAAAGCTTAACCTAAATCAAGCCGATATTGCCCAGCGCTCTGGTATGTCACTCAGCACCGTAAAGCGTTGCTGGGTTGCGGTTTTAGATTATATTTTTAAAGGTGTCATTAGGGGTATATCAGATATAAGCGCTGGGGGTTTGGAAGCTATGGCTTTGTTTGTGGGTGAGGTGGTTAGGCTGATCTTGGATCGTAGACCTCAGAATGTGCCTTTGGATGAGGCTGATTGGTCCGATTTTGAGCTGGGGCTGGTGGAAAGGTAAAAGGGAATTGGTTTTTCAAAGTTACCTGATTCTTGAGTTATAAGTAGACTGAAAGAAAGTTTAGCTTTTTAACTATCATTTTCCTTATTCTGTTTCCAAGCGATTGCTCCTAGCCTCATAAATTCTTCAATGGCTTTTTCTTTACTGATCTTATTTTCTTTAATGCATTGGTCAAGAGAGGAGGATAAGTCTTCATTGTCTTTTAGGATTTTTATCGCCCGTTCGAGATTCTTAGTTGATATGTCACAACATTCATGGTAGTTGTAGGAGTAGAATTGATTTAGCCCGACTAGCATTGAGAAATTTACTACTTTTCCAACGGGCTGCTTGTATGAGCCAGCTATTGCAATAGTGTACTCCATAACTTGCTCATTAACGTCTATTTTTTGAGGAAATTTTGGACCTTCCCCAAGAGCAAGCCATTCTGGAGAGACGAATAATGCTTTTGCTAGTGAGAAAAGATGCTCTGGGGTGACGGTTTTTGCTGTTCCTCTTTCCCAGCTAGATACAGCACTCCTAACAACTCCTACTTTTTTGCCTAACTCTGTTTGAGTCATTTTATATTCTATGCGTAGCTCTTTTACTCGTTGGCCAAAGTAAACAGTTGACATGTGTTCATTGCTTATTACTCGTTTAATAATAACAAATAATAATTATGTTAATAGGCGACAACATGTTGTCGTGAATATATTTCGAGATCATTGATTTCTAGGTGGTCACCATTTTCCTTTAACTCTGAAAACCCCAATTCTTTATAAAGAGCTTTTGATTGGGGAGTTGATACAAGAGACCAAGTTTTAAAGTTTTGTAGCTGCTCATCACCTAAAACGCAATCCATTAAATACCTGAATATGCCATTTCCTTGGTGTTCAGGAAGGACAAAAGCATCAGTTATATAACCATAAGTGCAGTAATCTGTTATCACTCGGACGAAGCCAATAAGCTGATCGTTTGCACTGTATGCACCAAAACAGTACGAATTGTCTATTGATTTTTGCACAATCTCTAAAGGTACATCTTTTGCCCAATAACAGCATTTCGATAAAATTTTATGAATAAGCTCTATATCGAGCTTATTTTTATTTGTTGATACCTTAACCATCATTTTCATCTCGATATTTATTATTCTCTTTATTATAATTTCTTTCTAAACTGAAAAATGTGTATTTAGTATTAATATCATAAATATCAACCTGGTCTTTTTTCTTTAGATAGGAAGTAAGCCTAACTGAGAATGGGAGGCCACAAAACTCAATAAATACCTTTATTAACCACATTGTTAAGCAAAAATTTATCAAATTTTCATCATTCCAAATGCCATAAAAAGCAACGAAACCAAAAATGAATGAATCAGCAAAAGAAGCTACAACAGTAGAAGCTAAAAATCTAAAAGCTTTATGTTTTCCATTAAATTTCATTTTTAATTTAGACATCACTAAGCTATTTAATGGCTCAGCAAAAAAATAACTAGCTGTTGAAGCCAAAATAACTCTTACACTGCTATCAAATAAATTGTCAAAAGCTATATTATTAGTCTGAAAATCTGGGCTTGGCATATGTATGACAATTTGCCCATAAACTATAAATAATATATTAAATGCGAAGCCGAGCCAAATTGCCATACGTGCATTTTTGTAGCCATAAACTTCTGTGATTGCATTTGATAGTAAAAATGTAAATGGAAAAATCAATGTCCCTGCATCAGTGTTTAAATTAAGAAAACTGATTATCCTTACATCAAACCAATTTGCTAAAACTAACACCATTGAATAGCTTATAAAAAGTAACCACATACATGTTGAGTTAGTTTGATTCATTTGAAAATTTTCAATTGCTAACGGCTTAATTTTCATTAATATTCTCCATTTTTTTTAATTCAATATTATCGAATGATACGTGAAGGTTTTTTGCTACTGAATGGCCTACAGTTTGTCCAAGTTGTAATTTTTCATATTCTTCAAGCTTATTTGCTTCGTTTGAAATAAAGCTTTCGTAATCCTCTACCATGACGGTTCTGCTAAAGCTTTCTGTAAATTTTACTTCATATCCTTTAGAAGAAGTTACCAGCGATATCAACTTAACTGTTTGATTTTTAGAAAATTCTTCACCAAGGATAGTAGATGCAGCTTTATCTATCCATGATATCAAAATGGACTTAACCATATAAAATACCTTTTATGTTTATGACTTGGTGTTGGATTGTACTACAGGACCAATTATTTTACAGTCATTAATTGATACTGGTGGCCTAGTTATTTGAGATTGGTTAAAGCACTGAATTTGAATTTTTTTCTCTAAATTTGCAACTACCTTTCCTATAAGAAGTTCTACTGAACTAGAGGTTGTTTGATAAGCAACCAATGAGCCTTCCTCTACTTCTCCATTTTTATCAATAATAAAAATTGATCCTGCTGGAAAACAAGGCTCTATATGCTCTTCAGATAAAAAGCCAACAAGATCACCATTTTTGGCATTAACTTTTATATCTGCCCGCCCTAACAAGTCATTTGACCTTTCCATGTTATAGATAGGAACATCAATTTTCTTTAATAATGGGGTGGGGGTGGACTGGTCAATGAAGACTTCATTGGTCTTACTTACTAATAAATAATCTAAGCTTATTTGGAACCCGTCGCTTTGGAAAAAATTTACAATTTTTGATAGCAATTCTATTTTTGGGTTAGTATTTCTTTTCTCTTGAACTGGATGAACTAATGAATAGATCATCTTAGATGGGATGCCAGTATCACGAGCCAATTGTGAAGGATTATACTCCCCATCTCGCCGTTTTTTTAATTCTATGGCTTCTAAAAGCCGTTCCATTAATAAATTTCTATCGATAGTCACAACACACTCTTCCCATGCATAAAATTTTATGTTAACTTTTACATTGCCTACCCTGAGGTAGTTTAAGGGAAGGTTTTTGGAAGAGTCTTGCAGGACTCCCCCAAAATTATCCATAGAAATGGAACGAACGAAACAATTCCATTCTATGTGATTTAGTAGCCATTATCAACACTTCGTGTTGGTAGCGGTAAAATGATAATGAATGAATGGAGAGCAGAGATGCTGATTTCTACAGACTTTACGGACATACCACACTTAAGCACATCATCACAACGATCGAAGCGTACTTGTTAAGCAGTATTTTTTTTGTCTCTAAATATGTTTTTGATTTAAACCAGAGAAAAGTTTAACAGACTTCTTGGCCCTGATTTTAGGTCCTTTGTTAACTTTTTGGCTTTAATTGTCATAAACAGTAAGAGTAACTGCTTGTGAGCTAATAATTTTATTTAAAAATAAAAGGGAGCAACCATTAATGAATGGGGAAATTGAAGGCTTAATCACGCAAAAATTTGAGGGAAACCTGGTCCCTCATATCTGGTACAAGAACCTTAGAACGAGTGCTGGAATGGCCGACATTGTGGCTATCACAATTTTATCGGATATTGTCTACTGGTATAGGCCACGTGCAGTACATAATGATGATGGTCCTGTGACTTATCATAAGCGCTTTAAGGGGTTGTCCAAGTGGTTTAGACCCGGTTATTTTTCAAATAAGTTTGGCCTCACTTCTCGCCAAGTTGATGAAGCGCTGAGACGACTCAAGAAACAAGGCATCATAAAATATAAAAAAGAAAATATCACTACTGATGATGGCAACACCTATTTTGGTGCAGCGCGTATAATGCCCATCGTTGAGAAAGTTTTAGAGATCAGCTCATTTGAATTGTGTGCAAGTGAACAGATATCTGTCGAGCAAAATACAGATATACGTAAAAGCACACACACATATGTGCAAAAAGACGCACGCATATGTGTAAAGCCCGTTACAGATATGTGTGACATAAAAGAGAATACAAAAGAGACTTCAAAAGAGATTATTAATATGTGCACATCTGCACAAGAGTGTGTGCAAGTTGATGTGCAAAAAAATAATCTTGAAGATGGCTTTGATGAATTTTGGAAAGCATACAGACTTGGCAAAAATAGGAAGCGAGCTTTAAAGGTTTGGACGCAAAACAAGCTTTACAAAATAAAAGACCAAATCATCGAGCATGTTAAACAAACACGCCTGAGTGATTGGCAGTATCGTCCTAAATCAAAAATTCCTCACCCAAGCACGTACCTTAATGGCGAATGTTGGAACGATGAAATCATTTCAAGGGAGCAAGAAAATGCAAACAGCACCAGAAATTTGTCAACGGCTGACCTTTACGAACGAAACCTCTATGCCACTGCCGCAGCACAACCAGCAAAAGTCATCCCCAACGAAAAGAGCCGATCTGGTTTTTGCGAGGCTGACCAGTCTGTACTCGACGTTCAGCAAACAAGTGACGGTGGCTGGTGATCAGTCTGCAAGCGACTTAAAGACAAATGCTTTAAAAGCGGAGTGGGAAGAAGTTTTGACTGAGTTCACACGCAAAGAAGTGGAAATTGCACTAGGAAAATGCAAGAAACATTTTCACTGGCCGCCATCGATGAAGCAGTTTTATGAGTTATGTCAGGACTTACAGCCGGAGGATTTAGGGTTGCACCCTGAAAGTGTGGCATATCGCATCGCCTATGAGTTGATGATCATGCCTGAGAAAAGCAAGTTAAATGCATGGCCGAATCCTGTGTTGTATGCGACTGCAAAGCAAACACCCTGGGGTGGTACTGATGGAGCAAGTAGCTACCAATTATTTCTGGGAAGCTACAGGGCAAATATCAAGCGGCACCTATGGGGAGAAAAATTTGAGGCAGCACCCAACGTTTGCAAATCGCTGCCACACAAGGGGCCAAGAACAAGTAGGGTTGCTCTTTCTGAATTGGCAATGATGAGAGAAAAACTACGACTTCATTAAAAAAGAGGGAAAACAAAATGTCAGCAGCAGAAATCAAATCAATAGAGGGCTTAAGTAATCGCTGCAAACAAATTGTAAAGGCTATCGATAAATTTTTATCAGGCTATGAGTTGGCGACAAATAAAAAGCTGCGCCAATTAGCAATTAATATCGAAGATCATCATGATTTAACCCGGGCTTTAGGTTTAGAGCGATGCACAGAGATTAGCCGTCATGGCGTTGTATTGTACGGAGTGAACTAATGCGACTGAATCCAATAAATGCTCCCATTTTAAAAGAAAGGCACGTGAGATTGCCAAAAGTCTTGAAAGCCTCAAACGGTCGCGCTTGTGTGCGTTGCAAAAAATTGGATGGCACTACCGTCTATGCCCATTACACCGGAATAAGACAGCACAGCTTAGGGAAGGGAATGGCGGTTAAATGCCATGATTGTTGTGGTGCTGATTTGTGTAGCGAGTGTCACGCACACTTTGATCAGTATCGAGGTTGTGATGGCAGCGAGCAAAGCAGAATCCGCTTGAGTGAGGAGTTTTTGTATTATTGCTTGTTAACTTCAATTCGCAATCATCAAGAAGGTGTTATTGGTGAGTTGTCCTCAGTTAAAAATTATCACTAGAGGTTTGTTATGTTTGGTTGGTCTGAACGGCTCATAGAGGAGCGTGTTAGTTATGTTAGATTGCATCATGCCTCTCTGTGTTTAAAAGAATTGGCAGAGCAATGGAAGCTTGGCCAGTACGGTGTCTTTGCCTTTTTATGTGCATACGACTTGCCTTTTCTGCCATACATAAGAAATCAAAAAATAATTGCGAAGCCAAGCAAACAAGCTGCGACATTAAGATTGATTTGAGAGGGAATTAAGATGAAAGACTTTTATTTACAGGATGATTTAGCAGTTTATCAACGCTGTAGAGAACCAAAAAAGCTAACTCCGTTAGAAGAGCAAAAAAATGAACGTTTACGATTTATGCGTAAATGTGGACGTAAATTAACGCTGCGTGAAATCGCTAAAGAGTGGAAAGTATCAAGCGCCACAGCTCGGGATTTTTTAGAAGAGAACCAGTGCATTTATTCAAAAAGAGAGCAGTTAGGAAGTGGTGTCAGGCGTAAGCAGATTAAACCGTCAAAGTATACGCGCACATTAATTAGTTTGCCCATTGTTGGCAAAGTTACGCTTCATTAGGAGAAGAGAAAATGAGCAAGTGGATTGATATAAATGATAGAGAGCCAGAAGTTAAATCTGCCACAAGTGAACCTGTTACGTTTTTTGATAAATACAGAGGTGAAGTTTCAGGATGTGTTGTTGGAGGAAAATATTTTGATAAAAGATTTATAGCTTTTCATGAAAATACTGATGGCGGTATTGAGCTACAAGGTGTTATTGCATGGAGAAAATATAACTGTCCAGATTGGTTTCATAGGGATAAATATAGTGATGAGCCGAAAGAAAGAAACATACCTGAAGATGAATTAAGCATTATTGTAGATAGGTGAGTAATGATGAGAGGAGTCAATAAAGTAATCATTGTGGGTAATTTAGGGCGCGATCCTGAAATTCGCTACACCCAGTCAGGTGATGCGATTGCCAATATCACGGTTGCCACCTCCGAAAGTTGGAAAGATCGCAACACGGGGCAGCAACAAGAGAATACGGAGTGGCATCGCATTGTATTGTTTCGTCGCTTAGGTGAGCTTGCAGGTGAATATTTACGTAAAGGTTCACAGGTCTATATCGAAGGCAAACTAAAAACACGAAAATGGCAAGATCAAAGCGGGCAAGAGCGCTACATCACCGAAATTGTTGCTGACAATATGCAGTTTTTGGGCGGTAAAAACCCAAGTCAAACGCAAAACCATTCACAACCTGTGCAGCAGCCAGGATTAAACCAATATGGCAAGGAATCAAGTGGGCTATCACATCAGCCGCCACCGATAGGCTATCAAGGCGTTAAACCATTGCAAGGAGATAATAATGTACAACAGTAAGCGCAGAATTAGGTCATCCGGTGCCATTAAAAATGCAGCTATAGCGGCACAAATGGGGACTGGGAAATTACAGTTTTCGGATAATTTTCTTGCTGAGCATAAAGAAGAAGCGAAGCGCCGAGGCTCTAAGTGTAGTTTAGAGGCATTATACCATTGTCAATGTAAATGCTTGGCAGATCGACAGAAACAAAAATGTTTAAGTGTGTGCAAGCCCTTACATTAAGGTCAAGTTGGAGGTGAGGATGTCTGATACCGTAATTGAGGCAATTCAGCCTTTCCGTACAAGATGCCAGCACGGTAGGTTCCGTGTCGATCATAGAATGGCTTATGTTGAGTGTGGTATTTGTGGTGAAAAAATAAATCCTATGTGGGCGCTCCATAATATTGCAAAGCAAGAGTCCAGGTATTCATTGAGGCTTGATAGCTTGAATGCCCAATCTGAAAAGGCTGCATTGAAAAATCGTTGCAAGTGTCAGCATTGCGGAAAAATGACAAAAATCGCTAAATAATAATTTGGGAGATCATGATGGATATTCAACGATATCAATTGATTTTTTTTGAACGTGGCACATCGATGGGGAAAACCAGGGAAATTTATTTTAGCTCGAACAGCCACAGCGATGATGTGCGAAAAACAGCAAATTCTTTGGCACGCCTGCATGGTGTCGATTTATCAAAAAATTATTATTCGTTGAAATTGTACAAAGAAGAGCGTCATTGACGCTCTAAATAAGCAAACAGTCATGATCAGCCGTAGCAGCCGATAAATTCAATCATATCAAAGAACAAGGGAGACAACCAGTGAAGCTAGAAACGATAGCCTCATCTTTTACACCTAAAGGCATGAAATATGATGGTATGCCATTTCATCGGTCGGCTGGTGGAATTACTCGCCCCGAGGTGGGTGCAGAATTAGCCTTTGCTGGGCGTATTGCATCGGCGGCATTTCAAGTGAAAATATTTGATGACCAGCGCTATATTCCACCCTTAAAAGCGTTGCTCCTTGAAGAGGTTTATAAAAAATATCCTCAGACCGAATCGGCAGAGAGTTATGTAGACTTGGCGATTTATGAAAATTGCTTACACCGCAATTGTAAAGTATGCGAAGGGCGGCGTGTTGTTTCTCGTAAGCACGAAGTGAGTGGCCGAAAACGTGGACGTATTCGAGTGTCTGTAAATGAAGAAACTCGTTCATGGGAGCGGCTAGAAAAATTTTACGCTGAAGGTATAACTAGCGTTGCTACTCTTGTGAAGAAAAGCAATCTGCCAGAAGAAAAAGTGTTGTGGTATGTGATCAAAAAAGAGTACCACGACTGGGTTGCTCTAAAAGAGCAAGTTAAAAAACCAGCCAGTGAAGTAGTAAGTCAGCTTCACGTTGGCGGGCTACAAAAAAAATTCATGGACAATGACAGCCTACCTGAATGGGAAAACGACCCACTCTTAAAGGAGCGCAAAGCTTATAAAGAATCTATTGAGCAGCATTATAAATACACGTCAAACGTAAAACTCCTTGCTGAAATGTATAGTGTTAGCCCTTTAGAAATATCAAAGCGCCGCCATGAGTGGGATAATGATCTTAAACCTAAATCTACCGATGAAAGGGTTATTCCTGAGAGCCTCGATAAAACTTGCCCCAAGTGCAATGGGAGTGGCAAGGGGGTCATGTTAGAAAAAGAACGAGCTGAGTTTATCGGGATTACCTCAAAATCTTATTCTGCAAAGCACAAAAATAGATACAACTATATTTATACCCTACTGAGAGATCAACTAGACAAAATTAACGTTAATTAATCTGGAAATATGGAGATGGCCATGAAGAAAGCATGCAAACACGTTTGGAAGGAAGGCATTGGCATTACTGACGACTTGAAATTGGTAGCAACTGTTGTGTGCACAAAGTGCAAAACTGGCAAAGTGCTACCAGAAAAACCCACTGAAAGAAAGGAGGTGGCGCAATGAGTTGTACACATGAAGAGTTTATGAAAATTGCAGCAAAGCATGAAATGATAGTTGGTAATGATAATGGGCTTAATCGTCACATTAGCTTTAGCCGGTCAGGAGCGAGTGACTACTCATTTCAGCTAACAACGTGGGAAAATCATTTATGCATTAGTGGAGACATGGGGACTTATGTGTTTTGGCGAAAGCGGGATATGTTTAATTTTTTTCGTGAACCGAAAGTCCACCAAATAAACCCCGATTATTGGTCTGAGAAGCTAGATGCTGTTGGTGTTAATGATGATTGTAGAGAGTTTTGTATTGATTCTTTTAAAGCCGCACTTTTAGAGTATTTTGATGACTGTGAGTTTGATTGCCTCGAAAATAAAGAAAAAATGAGAGAGGAAATCAAAAACGAAATACTTATATGTGAAGATGAGCATGAGGCGATCGCCTACGTGCGAAATTTTGATTCACAGTATGATGAATATTTTGATTTTTATGATTTCTTTGAAAGCTGGCGCTCTTGGAAACCATTTACATGGCGCTATATTTTTTGCCTAAGAGCCACTGTATGGGGCATATCTCAATACGATGCTTATAAAGCACAACAGCAAGCGGCATAGAGATTAACAGCAAGAGATTTGTTATAGGTAAATAAAAATGACCGACACATTTTACAAAACAAACGGCACAGTAGGTACAAGCATTTTATTTTGGGCTAAAGATGCTAAGGGCTACACAACTAACTTAAATAAAGCTCATGTTTACACTCGCAAAGAAGCACAAAGTGAAATAGATGATGGAGTCCCTAGGGAACAGTACAAGGGAAGCAGTAAGTATAAAGAGTTTTTTATTAAAACAGATGATGTTGATAGATTGCTAACTTATAGAGTTGACGAACAGCATGTAGATAATAAAGACTTATATCCCAACACTAAAAGCAATGAACGCCAGTATGTTGCTTATATAAAAGATAAGTGGGATGGCAATGATTTATTTTTTGCTCGTACAGTGATTGGAACTTCTCCTGATCTGTATTGGGTAAGAGTGTTTCATCAAGTACACATAGAGCAACATGCGGATTGTTTTAAAGATATGAATATTCTGCCACTTGAAAAATGCAAAGAGCTAGAAAGGCCCACCTTTCAAGTAGAGAATCTTAATAAAGTAGAATGCTTGGGAAACTAAATGGAGCCAAAAGAAGCCGTTCAACTTAATTTTCAGCAAGCGGCTAATTTACTTGTCATTTGCAATCAAGCCGAGCCATTTATTGCTGAAGTTTTAAAGCGATTCGCAGGGACTCAAGAAATGGCGGATATTTTAACCCAACATGCACATGCAGTAGACGAAGCGCTGCAAGGTTCAAAACGTAACATCGTTTGCCCCCATTGTGAATATCGATACTTTCCTGGGGCATGTTTTGAGTCAGAGGGAGATAATTATATTTGTCGTGAATGCGGTTTAAAGTTCACGCTGAAGTGGGAAATACGAAAAATTTCAACAATGACCACAAAAAAGGTTTATGATGACAACATTAAAAACAATAGTAAAAATCCATCTATTATTGATCGTTGCTATAGTGTAAGAAAAAATATTTTAAAAAAAGTGAAAAAAGTGCTTGCAGGGGGGCGGCTTTTAGGTTAAATTTGGATGGTAAATTAATATTCTGGGATTTAACGCCCGTAAAAAATAAACCAGCCAAGCGCTGGTTTTTTTGTGCCTGAAATTTATGATAGAACCCGACCAATCCGGCTCCCTAAAATGGTTCATGTTAATTTTGCTCTGTTGGCTAGGTGCTGCATCTCGTTATGCAAATTACCTAAGTCAGACAGAAGAGAAATTTTCATGGTTAGACCTGTTTGCACGATTATTGTGTTCAGCCTTTGCTGGCATCATTACCAATTATTTGTGTATTGAGGCCGGTTTTTCTGGACCAATGACGGCGGCAATGGTCGGTTTATCTGGATATGCAGGTGTGGAGGCGATACAAAGACTCATGAATATTGTAAAGAGCCAAAATAAACTTTAAATCGGCCCAATGTAAGGAGAACCTATGTGACAGTTATTAACTCATTAACCCAAGCCTTTCCCCATTCGATTGTGGGTATTGCTAGTCTTTTAGTAATGATCGCCAGCGCACTCTGTGCGACCATTAATACGCCAAAATCCAAGGGGTTTATTTCATTAATTTACAAAATCATTGAGGCGCTTGCTTTAAATTCTTCAAAAGCAAAGCAGTCAGGTGATGCTGTTTCGGATCTTGTCAGCAAGATCAGGCAGGATATCAAAACGCACAATTGGACTGGCTCAACAGATGACTTATTTAAGTTGTTAAAAGCGGTTGAGCAGTTTGATCAAGGGGTTAAGCCAGTACCGGATAAGTCAGCAAGTAAGACTGACCCACCCGCCGCCGCAGCTTAATTAGGAAATGAACGCACTATTTAGTATTCTCAATACGCTGCTTTCGCTCGTGATGCGTTGGCAGCGTACTGAGCAATCAGAAAAACAGCAGCAAGAGTATGATGAGCTTCAAGAGAAACCTTCTAATTGGTTTAGTAAGCATTTTAAGCGTCGGGTGCGCTCAGCAAATGCCGACAAAACCACCAAAACCAACATTGCAGACGATAGCAAGAACTGATGGTGGGGTGTGCTTTGATCGAGAAGATAGCGTGAAACTTGGCAGTTACATCATGCAACTTGAAAACGGATACACTTAATCCATACTGAAAATGATATGTATTTCTACCTATTAAGCGCTTAACGGCGCTTTTTTTATTGCCGGAGCAAAAATGATTCCAACCTCAACGCTGTATAATGAGGACGCACTACACTGCATGGAGAGAATAGAAAACGAATCAATTGATTTAATCATTGCCGATCCACCTTACTTTAATGTTGTAAGCGAAAAGTGGGATCGGCAGTGGCGTACAGAAACTGAATTTATCGAATGGCTTGAAAAGGTCTTTGCTGAATTTGCCCGTATTCTTAAGCCAACGGGCAGTTTGTACTTATTTTGTTATAACCATATGTCGGCGAAAATCTCCGTTGCACTATCAAAGTATTTAGAAGTGTTGAGTCATATCGTTTGGAATAAACCAAATGGTCGCCATTTAATGGTGCAACGATCAAGCCAACGCAAATACTTTCCCCAGACGGAGCATGTGCTTTTTGCTGAGTCAAAAAATGCACCAGTCGCGCAAAAAGAAATGCTAGAGCCGTTACGCTACTACATGAATGAGTGGACACGGGCAGGACTCACCAAAAAAGAAGCTGAGCAGGTTGTTGGTTCGTCAGCACGGCATTATTTCAACGCTTCACAATGGTCATTACCTTCTAAAGAAAGGTATGAGCAGCTAAGAAGCTATGCAAGAGCAAAAGATAAAAACATTTATCCGCGTTCATATAGTGATTTACAGCATGAATACATGGTGCGGCGTAAACAAGCACGTCGGCCTTTTTCAGCGGATGAAGTTGATTTTAATACGGACCTGTGGGAGTTTAAAACGGTTGTGAGCTACAAAGGCCGGCACCCATGCGAAAAAC
This sequence comes from Piscirickettsia litoralis, assembly GCF_001720395.1. Lineage (NCBI taxonomy): Bacteria > Pseudomonadati > Pseudomonadota > Gammaproteobacteria > Thiotrichales > Piscirickettsiaceae > Piscirickettsia > Piscirickettsia litoralis. The sequence goes on along the minus strand of NZ_MDTU01000006.1, from coordinate 5,951 downwards.
CATTGCAATTATACGCACAAATAATTAAAGCAAGCTCACGGGAAGGCGATACAATACTTGATCCGTTTTTAGGCTCAGGGAACTCTGGAGTTTTGGCTAAAGAATTAAAGCGTAATTTTTTAGGTATTGAGATTGATCAAGAATATTTCAATCGATGTAAACAAAAAATCAATAATTTAGATGACAAATCAGCCATTTTTAACAAAACACGCAAAAAACAACCTCACACAATAGCGCTAGAGACACGATCTACACTCTAGTCATGCAATGCTATACCTATAAATTGATGCGCCTGAAAATGGCGCTTATTATCTTTTGTTTTTAAAAGGAAATTTTCATGGAAAAACAATTAGAGAAAGATACTTTAAAGTTACTGACTCGCTCATTCGATGATTTACACACATGCCTGCAATTAATTGACATGTATGGGCAAGGCTCGAAACGACAATTAGAAACGCTGAGAGATAGTTTAAATAATGTTTATGCGAAAAGCAGAACGCTACTAACTAAAAAAAGCAATCGAACTAACATTCAAGGCAAAGTGGTGCATTAATATGTTTGATCAGTGCATGCCTTTTACTCTGTCAGGCCCTTTTGTAGCATTATTGTTTGTATTATTTTGTCTTGCTTTTATAATGCTCAGTTTTAGCAAAGGCAAACGCAGAAATGAAAACGGCATTAAAAACATGGTTCAAGGTAGGGGAAAACTTTAACTTCAATAGCTATCATAACTATGTCATTGCTGGTGCGGTACCTGGATTGCTAGTTGGAGCGCTATTGTCGATTGGCTTGTTTGAGGGCGAAATTAATTTGGGACAAGTACTAGGTCCTGTTAGCGGATGGATTAGTGCGGTTGCCACTATCTCTATTCCTTTAATATTGTTTATATCAAATAGAGGAAAAGATAATCGTGAGCAAAGGAAAAAAGAAATAAATGAATTAACAGATATTTTGAGCAAATATTTTGATCCATTAAAAAGAGAAGCTATTTACACAAATTCTATATACGATCTTAACGAAGTGCTTCGTAATATGGGTGCAGATCCACTCTTACTAAGATACAAGCACTTGAAAGTCGGTAATCTTGTCAACGATTTATTGCTAGAAATTACTGAAAAAGGTAAAAGGTGTTCACGGAATCTGCAAGAGGTAGGAGCTTTTAGTAAAAAAGTAGGTAAAAAATATATAAATGATCCAGATATATTCAAAAAGACTTGTGCTCTTCAAATTCGCTTAGAAAAGATGGTGGAACTTCATAGTTCTATGAGTGACAAATTTTTTAATATAAACGATGCACTTTTAGACTTAGAACACCGCAAACTATTTAAAGAGATAGTAAGTGATTTTTTTCTACAAGATAATAATTATACGCAAGATGATCTTTATAAGGTTATTAAGGTCTGTGAAACGATTCAAGAGCTACATTTAGGCTTTGATTGGGAAGTTAGGCTAAATGACTTCATCGTAAATTTATATAAAGAAATTTAACATCAAATGTGAATGTAATTGGTATATATGATTTTATTTTTTGAATATTAAATGAGCTTTATTTCATATATTTTTAAATAGTGCGATTTCCTTCCGGGATAAGTATTTAAAAAATAGAATAACATTTGATTTTAAATTGAATGTTGGGCTGTGGGGGTGGATTTGTTCAGAATCGTTGCCGACCTTCATACGGGGTATGTGGAAGAATTTCTTTTGTAAAAATAGAACAAAGTTCTTGATTTATATGTAACTATGTTCTATAGTAAGTACAAGAGTTAAGGAAAACCTTAACTTTAAACAAAGGAGATAGATCATGATTTCACAGGCACTTCAACAAGCTCAAACATTCCAACAAGTCGTCGATATGATTAATGCAGCAAATAACGATGAGTCAATCCCATATCATGGTGGGGTAGATTGTGCCAATACAGGAGATGAATTAGCAGGACAATACGCTTACGATGCTGCTGACGAAGCAGGGTACGGAATAGATGAACATAACCTTGAGGCTCACTTAGAGCTTTTAAGTGAAGCGGGTGCAAAATTTGATCACAGTAAGGCAATGGCTGAAGCAATGCGTATAAAAAAGTCATAGCCCTGCGAAAAGCCCAGCATATGCTGGGCTTTTCTCAAGCGGGGATAGATAAAGCCGTTGCTTTACGGCAAGCTCGTCAGATACTAGGTTTTTCTCAAGGGCAATTAGCTAGGGAGCTAGGATGGTCAGCTAAACAAGTGTCTAATCTTGAAACAGGGGTTAGACAAATTCAAAAGCAAACTGAATTAGCAATAGAAACTTTGTTACGCAGATCAGGGAAGTGGGATAGTTTTTTATCAAAAATAAGGATAAATGTTAGCGGTTTGATAAAAAGCAGCGATTAAACGATGAAATGGGTAGATGGGGTCGTAACCCCACGTTCACTGTTGAGATAAAGAAAATATCCGACCAACCAATAGTTTAAAGGTACACGAGCATATGTTACGTTTAAGGCGAAAGTGTAACATATGCTTTTAAAGGGCAAAGAGCCGCAAGCTGCGCTATTCTAACCATAACTGCATAAGCGGGGGTGAGCAGTATTATAAACATTGGTTGCCTAATGTTTGATGAGTTAAAATACTCTTTTAAGGTGAGTTATTACCATGGAAGTCCAACAAGAGCTTGAAGCAAAAGATACTTTAGAAAGAGCAGATTTAGCAGATAAACTTATAAATCTTATACGGTCGAATATAGATTTATCACCGCTATTAGTAGATGGGTTTTGGGGGACAGGAAAAACAACACTGGCTGAATTAATAAAAAGGAATCTAGACTCTAGTAAATCTAAATATGTTTACATAGATGCTTTTAGATTTGATCATAGCCGTGATCCTTTGGGGGTTTTAGTAGGGCGCATAGCAGAAAGCATCGAGAAGAAAAAAGGCGATACACTTGTTAAGGCAGCGATACCAGCAGTGAAGCACTCTTTAAGAATAGCAGCAAAAGCCGGAGTTTCTTATTTATTAAGAGCAGACTGTGATGAAATTGCAAAAGAGTTTCAAAACGCCATTACTGAAGGTCTCGATCAGACTGTAAAATCTATCATTGATGGACATCGAGAAGAAGAAAGTAATATTGCTGCTTTAAAAGAAGGGCTGTTAAAGGCAACAGAAGGGCAGGAGTTAATAATTATTATTGATGAGTTAGATAGGTGTAGGCCCGATTTTGCTGTTGCTATGCTTGAGAAGATAAAACATGTATTTGATATAGCTAACGTCAAGTTTATTTTAATCGCTAATTCAGAACAGCTTATAACATCTATCCAACACTCATATGGTAGCTCACTGTCTGAAGCTGGACGTTACATTGATAAGTTTATTAAGTTTACGTTTAAATTACCTTCACAAACGAAAAACAATCTTCATGCTGTAGAAGTACACATACAGAGTTTGTTAGAAAATGATAAGAACCTTGAAGAACTTTCGAAAGAGGGGTATATCTTTTTATTAAGTAAACTTATTAAAACCCGTCAACTTTCACTAAGAGAATCTGAAGATTTATTTAGATATTTAAAGATTTATTGTCATCTATCAGGTAAACCTTTTAAGTATCCTTACTACTTTAGCCTGATATTTATATTTTCTATTTACATACATTGCTTTTACTCTTCATTTTCACAAAAAATATTAGATGGAAATGCAACTGTTGATGAGCTTTATGAAATACTGGGCATGGAATACAAGCACATAGAGGATACAGATACTCATAGAGATAAGATTCTTCATATTTTAGCAGGATGCTATATTTTCGCACTTGAAGATAAGCCTTTTGAAAAGAAGGTGGAGTTCCATAGTGATAAATGGTCTGATGAAGTTATGAAATGTTTTGTGTCCACTTCTGTGTATGGCATAGATGACTTAAAAGGAATAGTTCAGCAGCCAATTAAAACCTTGATGCTTATAGGCTAAGCTTAGGAAGGTACTCCTTAGGGGGTGGGCGTTGTACGGTGCCACACACCGCGGGTTTCGCGGCGCTGATTTTTTGTTTTTCATGGTTTTGTTTGATGCATGTTAGAATCACACTTATTTAAATTTAAGTGGATATTGGTTATGGACTTCGTAACAACAACAATACTTTCTGGTTGCATATATGATCTGTTTAAAAAGAGCTTGGAAATTGGAAAAGAAAAACTCAAGCAATCATTAAAGGAATACGTATTAACTGATGAAATTGCAACACAGCTTTCAAATGAGCTTAATAAACTAGACTTGAACTCTGATATGAGTGAATTAGCTATTGATAAAAAGCTTAAATCATCACAAGATATTATAAACATGCTGTCGAGTATACCAAGACAGAATGTGACGCACACAGTAAACCAGGCTCATTATGGTATTGGTAATAATATTAACGGGGATATAAATATAAGCCATGGATGAAAAAACAATAAACCAAACTCATAGTGGGGTCGGCCCTAATATTAATGGAGATGTTACTATCTATGTGACCGCCGGTACAATAGAAAAGGTAACAGATCAGACAGCTACTCTTGTTCAGTTCGGTTTTGACTTAATTTTTAAGGGTTATCTAACATCCATAAAATCTTCGAAACTTACACTTATCGTTGCTGATTTTATTAAAGGTGACTTTGATGGATTGAAAGATTTTTGCAAAGATTATAAAACATTATCTCCTGATGAAAATTTTATTATTATTGAGTCGGAGTCGGACGCCAGAACTCTAAATGATTTAGAGTTCATTTGTTCAACAAAAGAATTAGTTCTCGATCTACTTCCAAATACTAAGATTGAAGATGTAAATAAAATCGGCTTTTCTTTGTCTTTTGAAAATGGTGATCTATCAATTGAGAATGGTAAATTGAAGACAGTTTCTGGCAAAGACTTAGCTCTTCAACAGCTGTCAATCGCGCTGGGGTTGGTCAAAGGCGAGTATTTCTTGGACTCGTCCATAGGGTCACTTGTTTCCCAATATTATTGGGATTATAAACACGACTTAGCTCTACTTTCAAAATTGATTAAACTTGAATATATTCGACTGTCCCGCATTATTGCAGGTCGCCAACAGAAATCGCCCCCACTAAACTTTATTAAACGCTTTGATAGTGTCACAGTGAAGAGTGAAGCGCTAGAGGATAACCAAATCACATTATTAATTGATTTAACCTTTAGCGATGATGAACTTTGGAGTGGTGAAATTAAAGTCCATATCGCAGATCAAGAGCATCTAGAGAAGGTTAAGGAAAAATCTAATAATAGATATTCACAAGATCAGCCGACAGTAGATAGAGGTTATGTGGAAGCTAAAAAAGTAGATATAAAGATTGATGTTGATGCTCCTAAGTTTGTCTAAAAATTATTATTATGGATTTGATGAAAGACTGTTTTCTTCATAACAACAATGGCTCTAGCAGGGCCTATATGCTTACTTTGAGTGAAGGCAACCCTGAGATTATTGAGAGCTGAGTGGTCTTGGGGGTGGTTAGATGGAGTTAACGCTATGGTAAGTTTGGCACCACCATAGCGGCCAATCAACAACTTGCAACTGTTAATATTATTTGGCGGAGGGATTATCCGCTAAAGCTCTACCGATGTCAAAAACATCATGTACTGTAGAAATTTAGGGTCCGTACTATCATGTGGTGGCTATGCGGTGGGGAACACCGCGTGATTTGAGTCTGTGATTTTTTTCAAAAGTTGATGTCCGCATGTCCGCTTTTCAAATCGTGGAACACGCATAAAACCTAAAAATTTACCGTGAAACAGCGGACATTTCTCCAATTTAAGCGTACGAGCTTTTTTTACAAAAACCTAGGATTCATGCGGCCTGTAGCCGATTTTAGGCGGACATGGCCTGGGTGTACGAGCTTTTTTTGAAGAAAGTGAGTATTTATGCGGCTTTCAGAAGATTTTAGGCGGACATGGATGACTAAACTATAGTTAATTTAGGTATAACATAGCGTAGCTTGGAT
>NZ_MDTU01000005.1:43711-46019 GCF_001720395.1 Piscirickettsia litoralis | reverse complement strand
GGCAAGTCGGTCGTGGCTGAAAATTGGGTCATGTTTCCAGAGTTTTTCTGAAAGTAAAGCTAATTCATCATCAACATTAGATGAAATATAACTGTAATAGCCATTAAAGTAAGCTCGAACGAAAGTAAAGTCATCAACATTCACCGTGTTCAAAATGTCTTTGAATTTTAAAATTTCTGCGTGATTTTCAACACTATCTTGTATTTTATAGTCAATATCACTTTGTAGGAAGTGACTGTATGAACTGAGTTGTTTCATAACTTAAAAATCACGACATTGTTGAGAAGGTATAATTTAATTAAATACCAAAAAACTATATTTTTTGATGATTATTTGTTTTATTTAGGAGTGTTTTTTTAAGTTATTGAAGAATAGTCTTATTGTTGTTCATGTTTATGACTGTTGGATAAAATATGTGATGGATTCTATGCTTTAAGATAAAAAATAAAGAGAATTTTAAGGCTAGTAGGCTATGAGTGAGATTGATCTGATTGAGCGTCCTTCTGAGCAGAAGTCTGATGCAGTGGGTATTGTCAATAAAAATTTACCGTTTAAGGTCTCTCGTCACGATATTCCTAGCTTACACAAAGTGGCGACAGAAAAAGGCGCTTATTTTTTGGGTGTGCAAAAAGACTTTCGCCGCCACGCTGACTTAGCTGAACATATTCCAGAGCAGGCTCGCTTAGGCATTGCTTGGGTTCATTTAGGTCAGGGGGAGGTTTTAGTGCCACATACTCATCCGATAGATTCGCTGATTATCGTTTGTCAAGGCAGTGTGTCTTCCTTGGGGGATGTTGAAGTAGAGCTTGTTGAAGGGGATAATTTTTTTATTCCTAGTGGTGCGGTGCATGGTTTTATTGGCGGCGAGAAAGGCTTTTGGGGCTTATCTATCCAGTTTGCTGAGCGAGGGTTATATGAAAGCGCAGCTGAGCCCTTGGTCAGTTTCTCACAATATAAAAAAAAGCAATTATCTAGTATTAATAATTTGTCTAGTTTGCTGTTGGCAAATGAAAACTATCAGAAAAAATTTGAAAGCAATCAATTTTTTTCAGTGGTTCATCAGCAAATGAGTGGCCAGCAGAAAGATATCTTTTTTAAATCATTTTCAGACGTGGTCGGATTATTTTCAGAAAATGGTGATGCTGCATTACATTAACACGTCTAATGCAAAGCATTTTTCCATTGCTGAGATGCACATGCAAGAGGAGTTTGCGCACGATATCCAGTTGCGTCACGCAACCGGAGTGACAAAAGAATCCCAGCTTTGGGATCCGATGATAGAGAGCTCCTCCAGTTGGTTTTGCCGAATGATGGAAAGCTGCGATGAGCTTGAGCGTATTGTTTTGATTTATTTAGTTGTTGAAAGTTGTGCTGATAGTGTTTATCAGAAGACTGCCGGTGTTTTTGAAAATGACGATGCGTGTGGTCATTTTAATACTCATTTGAATTTAGATGAAAGCCACAGCCAGCTAGGCACTTCATTGCTTGAAGGGTTAAGTTCGCAGCACTATGGTGAGCTTGCAAAGATCCAACATAAGGGTTGGCAGGTTCTAGAACAGCTTTTTGCACGCTTTGCTACGCTTGTGAAAGGTGAGGGCGCTTAGTTGACTGAGGAAATTGATTATCAGCTGTTTAGTACGCCGAAACCAGGTTGGACACGCTTAGGCGATAATGAAAATACTTACGTTGATCAAGAAGAAGCGCAATATCCCAGTGTGTCATATCAAGCGCTTGCGACACGCTATCTTAATGTTTTAAATTTATTAGAACCAGGCTTCAATGAGCATATAAAAGAAGATCATATTTGTTTCGGTGCCCCTGGTTTGTCTTCTTTAATTGAAATATTAGCGCGGGCATTGACGCGCCCTAAAGATTCTGTTTGCCTTTTAAGTCCAAGCTTTTTTTTATTTAAATCTGCCGCTAAATTTAATGATCTTAATATCATTGAAGTTTGCTTGCAAGGCGAGAGTTTAAATGACTTTAATTATCAAGAGATTTTAAAATCAAAGAGTAAATTAATTTTTATTTGCCAACCTAATAACCCAATAGGAAGTAATATTAATCGAGATGCCATTTTAAATTTATTAGAAAATTATGCAGGATTTATTTTCATTGATGAGGCTTACCAAGAGTTTAGTGACCAGCAGAGCTGGGCGCATTACATTCACCAATATCCTAATTTAATCATTGGTCGTACATTTTCAAAAGCGTTGGGTTTAGCAAGTATTCGTATCGGTGCTTTGATCGCGCAACCGGCTTTGCTGCATTGTGTGAAAAAATTGATTTTGCCTTACGCAATCGCTGGGCC
>NZ_MDTU01000005.1:0-43686 GCF_001720395.1 Piscirickettsia litoralis | reverse complement strand
GAAAGGCTTTTAAAAAGATTAGTGACACTTTTAAAATTACCAAATTTACTTTTTGGTGCACCTTCTTTTATCGAGCTGCGAGGGTTGGTTCTTCGCTCGACTGTGCCGCCTTTTCTTTCTCTTCTGTCAATGCTTGCTCCATCCCCTAAAGCACCTTTTCCGTTTTTAGAAAAAACATTAACCACGCCAGCCTCAATGTTAACAAGGCGAGTTGCCATGTTTTCAAGGCCGCCAGCTTTGCCTTTTCCCAATTTATTAGCAGCCCAGCCTTTAAAAGCACCGCTAAGCTTACTTACTTTCTTATAAGCAAGATAAACAGCACCTAAAAAGGCAGCAACTCCTGTTAACTCTAAAGCAATTTTTTTAAGTTCTGATAAATCTCCGAACCATTTAATTAATGAGCCGGTGATTGATTTTTTGCCGTCAAGATGTCCCTCGATATCATCAATCGCAAAGGCAATCATTTGAAGGGTCGTGAGCAAAAGAAATAACGGGCTGCGTTTTAAAAGGTTAAACGCTTTGGTTGCAATATATAATGCTGTTAGTCCTTTAGCGAGCGTTGTTAGTGTTGGAGCTTCATCGTTGAGCTGCCTTAATAATTTTGCATCGATCTTGATCGTTTTTGAAAGTGTTTGTAATGCAATGTCTAAGCCTTTAAACAATGATGTTAAAAGGTTAATCCCTCCATTGTCTCCAAGCGTATTGAGAAAATGCCACCATGAATCGCTCAGTCTTTTGTATGAGGCTTGTAAGCTTCTTTGATAACCAGTTAATCCTTTTTCGTACTCTTTGAACATTTGGTGAACGTACAGAGGTAAGAATTGAGAGGTTTTAATTAATCCTTGGCGAGCCTCCTTTTCAAATTTTTCAACGCTCATCCCCATTGCTTTTGCACCAAGCTGGGTAACGTTAAACATTTTATTAATCTCAAGACGCTTGAGCATACCTAACTGCAACTTAGGTAAGCCAGCCATATCATTGAGAAGGTCACGCATAATCATATCTTGAAAGTTTTGCGTGAGGTGATGCCCTGCAAATGCTTTCAAGAGGTCTTTATAAATTACGGTGCCTTTGGATGATGAGTAGCCCATGTTCTTCATTTGGAGAAGAAACTGGCCGTAATATTCACTCGTTGTTTTTATGCTCAACCCTAGCTTATAGCTAAAGTTGTACATATCTTTCATTTGTGAAGTGGCTTGACTCATCGAGCCAGAAACATTTTCAAGTTGGTTAGAGGCTGCTTGATACTCAACGACAGTATCATAGACACTTCGGCCCATTTCAAAAATGGCAAACATCCCACCGAAGGTTTTTAGTGTTTCGAGTGATTTATTTAAACCTTCGGCGGCTTGGTGCATTGAGGTTAATGCTGCCGCCTCTTCACGAGTCGCAACGGCCATTCGCTTTAAGGCGTTTTTTGCTTGCTCTGTTTTTTTGTTCATTTCTTCGACTGATTTTTCATCGATTTTGATGGAAAATTTCGCAAAGAAATCCGCGAGCATGCTACCTGTGCTCATTCTGTTGTTCCTCTATGGCTAGCTTTTCGTAGTGGCGTTTTATGTCGAGGTATTCGATGGCATCAAACAGGCGGTCAAGCGTCCATGTTTGATAAATGACTATAGGGTCTAGTTTGTATTCATAGGCGATGTACTGGATGGGGAAGTCGAGGGAAGAGCTGACTTGATCGCGTCTTTTGCTTGAGGAAATAGCCGCGTCAGGATTCCCTCTAAATCGAGCTTTCCCAGCGTATCAACAATATTATGGTTAATGACATGCATCAGTAACTCAATTAAAACGGGTGCGCCTAGTGAGTTAATTGTTTGCTCATCAAGAGCCTTGCCTCTATACGTCACGCCTTTAGAAACATAAAGCAATGCCTTTTTATAAGTTAGTGCGTTTGTAATCGAGTTGATGACCTCAGAAAAATCACTCGCTCCTTTATTCATTACTGCGCCCATAATGTTCATAGCTTCGGTATAGAGTCCATAGCTGAACTCTGTCATAAGTTTATTGATAGAGAAAGATTTACCATCGATCTCAATTTCTTTTGATTCGTATTGTTTAAAAAATTCACTCATCAGTTACGCTCCAACATTAAGGGTTAAATCTGCGACAGCAATTTGCCACTCGATATTGCTTTCATCATCAGAAAAATCAATTTCAGGCCATTCTTGAATATAGGCATGCTCTGCAACGGCAATGGTGAAATTGTTAGGCGATTTAACAAGTATGGGAAAAACGCCATCGCCTGTTGCTTCGTCTGCTAAAGCTAAGGCGCTAAAGGCTTGGTTGATATTGCTTGATTGCTTTAATGTTAAGGTTAGCAAGCCCGTTCTGTCTGAGCTTTTAACGCGTGTTACATCGCCTTTCATGCCCACTTTGCTTTTAAAGGTCGGTGTGTTGCGTTTAATTTTAACGGCTGAGCCATCGGCAAAGCCTGATACAGAAATACCGCCGATAATGACAATGACATCTTCGGCACTATAGGTAAAAAATTCGGCCATTGTTTCTCCTAGACTTGGACATAAAGTGTTTCATCAACTTCGTGAATTGCGCCCGTCATGCGTACAGTTATTTTGATGTTGGTTAGTTTGCGGTTTGCTCGGTCATTCGTGAGTGTGTCGGCGACTTTTGGTACTTCGATGGTGTACTGGTCGATAACGTCAAGGCGCTGTGCTTCTTTTAGAACACTGACACAGGCATTTTCTATCATCGCGATGCCTGCATCGGTAAATGGGATTTTTGGCGTGTTGGCCAGCAATGAAAATTGCTCTTCTTGCAGCCGCGCTTTGAGCCAATCGATGCCGCGAATAATATCAATAAATTCACCATTGGCGACCATGCCGTTAATCGTCAGATTTTTACCTGCGATTGTTTTGTAGTAGTTCGCATATTTTTGATCTAGAGCTGTTTCGGCACTCGATGAAATAGCATCGACACTAGAGCCATTGATTTGCTTATAAGCCCACGTAATCGAGCCAGGTTGTTGTGGTAACTGGCCGCCCATCCATCCGCATTCTGGAAAGGTTGAATCTGCCCCAGCACTCCAAAGACCAAAAGAGCGTTTAGCCGCTTTTGCTTTAAGCTGGCTAAAAGCGTCTGTTGTTTTAGTTGGGTCTTTTGCATCAGGGTCGTTGGTCGAATAACCATAGATTTTAGTCATGGCATTGACGGCATCAGACACCGCGACAATTGAGTCTGCTGTGTGATCATCAGTTGCAACGGCGTACCAGCTATCATCGACCTCAGCAATTGCGTTGATTGTATCAGACCACGTTTTATCTTCTGCATCTTTGCGCCCTATCGCAATTTTAGGAGGGCAAGGTGTTTGTGAGAAGTAAGATTGTGCGGCTAGATAAGCTTTAGAAGTGCTCTCAAAGCCATCAGCGGCCACACTTTTTAAATCAGTATAAAAGCGGATGCGATCTTGCCATGCGCTGTGCGTTGCGATGAAAATCGGCACACCGAAACCGGTTTGTGCGACTGCTCCCGTTTCATCAATCACTGTAATATTAATAATCGAGTTAAGACTCGCCATTATTATCTCCTGTATTAATTGTGTCGTCTGAGATTATTTTTTCTTCTTGGTTTTCAGCAATCAGCTCTAGGCTGTAATCCTCAATGAAGCCCGTTGCGTCGATTTGTACATCTTGTGCGTAGAAATGCACGGTAAATCTGGTTCGTGAGTTGTAATCAGTTGATAAAAACGTTGTTGCATCTTGTAGATGGCCACATTTAAAAAATTTCAGCCCTTGGCCAGCAAGTTTATTTTTCTGGCTGGCCAGTCGAAAAGTTGAGGCCAGTTGCGTTGCTCGTGTTTCTGAATCTGGGCCTAAAGCTTCGATTAAAAATATGAGCTCATACAGTTGTGTGACTTGCACACCTTCATCGCATGGGGATTCATTGGGTTGGCCAACCATTTTTGAATTGTAATAACGCAGTGAGGCGAATTGATCGAGTCTTAGGTTTTTTTGATAGCCAAGTATGAGGGTTTCGTTAGTGTTTTCCTTAAGTGTATTAAGTAGGAAGGTTTGAAGATTATTAACGTTCACTTTCTATGCCAAGCTCCTTGTACAATCTAAATACACAATCCTTTAAACTCTCAACGCTTTGCTTCTCCTCAGCTTTTAATGCTGCTTCACCTTCACACGTTGTTAACAAGTCTTGCACTTGGTAAAGCTGAGCAATGGCTTCTGATAGTATCTTGTGGCTTTTTGGTGATGAAAGTCGGTCAATGCATGCAGATAGTAAGTCAACGATATGAACACCATCGATGCAATACCCACCAACACCTATTTTAAGTTTTTGCGTGTGTTCTGGTGCATCTTTGCAACGAAATAAGTAATTGTGCCCTTGGTTGCTTTTGTAAATCGTGTGGAAGCTTTCGCCTAACGAACTGTGTATTTTTGTTGTATAATCTGCTTTCATTTTTATTGCCTTGTTTTGAGGGTTAAATGGACTTAGTGGTCGAAGAGTCAAATATTGAGCTTTTTCATGAATGTGTTTCAATTATTTTTGCTGAACTGTATAAAAACTTCCCCATTGCTGTTCCTATAAATGCTTTGGTGCTTTTAGGTGTTGAGGACGTTAGGGCGCGCATTATTGAAATAGAACAATGGAAGCAAACAGACCATAAAGAAATGGTTATGTTGGCAACATTAAAGTGGTTACTGAGTGTTGGCTATATACTTTCTAAAAGTGAGCATCTGCATTTCGGCTCTGCTGCAAAAATGGTCTTATCACCAGTTTCACTTGAAGCTTTAAAAGTCAATGTTTTTCCAAATAAAGAGGAAAAGAAAAGTATTGGAGATAAATTGATAAATGCTGTAGCTTCGGGCGGAAAAAAAGCGATGGTTTCATTAAGTTCTGCTGCTTTAAGCACTCTTGCAACTACAGGAACTTCCCAGCTGATAAACCATTTACATCTCTAGTTGCATACAAATAACCTCCCAGTGCGTGCTATAAGGTTTTACATCGACAACATCAAATTGCTTATCATTAAAAAGAACTCGGTCAGCAGGTCGATTTGTGCCGATGTCAGCCCCATAGATTTCTTGTTCTGAAAATATTTCTATCGCTGTCTTTCGATTAAAAGCGGTTGAGTCGTGTTTTAAATGGTCGCTATAAGGCAAGACAACAGCATCAACATTGAAAGTTTTGTCAATTACGTCCTTAACAACGCCGTCGATAATTTCTTGCTCCGGTTTATAGCGTGTGATTGTGATTGTTTTTTTCGGAAGGTATCGCATTAATCTATCCTGTGGCTTACGTTGGCTCTCAAATTTCCTAAATCAATAAGCGGCTTATCTGAGCCTTTTTTAGCAATCGTGCTCGGTGCATTTGCTGCAAAATTCCCGTTGGTTATCGTGGTTTTTATATCGCTGGCCATCTTTTCACCGATAGCGACTAGTTGCCCGTCAAAGGTTCGTGTGCCGCGTATCACTCGCCCTAAACGAATGGCAAGCGACCGCTTATAAAAGCCGTGAGCTTCAAGGGTTTGCTGCATAAAAGGACGCGCCGGAATATTGCGTTCAGGTACACCGAACTCATTGGCTCTTGCAACCGCGGCAATGGTTGGGCTGTTCTCTTTATCGTCGTTTTTCTCACCGCCAAAAAAGCCAACTTTTAAAGCCCGTGTATTTATTGCTCCTTTTAGGGCCTTTTCCAGATTCTTAAGCAATTTATCATTGATTTTAATATCCAGCTTGGCGGTCATTAAACATCCCTCGAATGAATCTGGGTTGATTAATCGTCGAGTCAGAGCGATATTTCACATCATCGGCTTTATTAACTCCACCAGCATAAAAAGCCCCAACGCCAAGGCTAGAGCTTGCACGGCTTCTAATTTTTTCAGCGAGCTTTAAATATTGCTCTGACTTTTGCGAAAGATCATCGCTGACCTTGCCAGCGCTTTGATCTGATTGGCGCGAGAACCTAGCCGCGATACCTTCACAGCATGCCGCCGCCGCTTGCTCTGTGCTTTTGTATTGATCAAGAGTAAAGTTTATTTCTTCATCTTGAAGCAGTTGCTCTTTTTCGCTTGTGTCGCCGATTAAATAACGCACTTGAAAAAGACTTGATGCTTGCAGTTGAGTAACATCATATGACCAACTCATTTTTTACCGCCTTTTTTCTTGTAGTAGTCAATTTTTCCAGCCATAAATAAGCATCTGAGCTGCCTTCGTGTAAGCAGCTCCTTTTTAATTTTCTCACCTCGTTTGTAATGCTTGCCACCAAGTAGCAAGCCAAAAGCAGAAGAGGCGCAAAACTCTAGCGCCTGGTTAAATTCAGAATAATGTTTAAGCATAATTTTAAGATGATCTAATGCAGTTAGTTAAGAGCGCACCCATTTGAGGGCATGTAATTTTATTATCAAACCATGAGCGGATTTCTATAATATCTGAGTCTTTGCCGTTAATGTCTCGGTACTTAAGAACAGCGTGACCTTTTTTAGCCCCTGGTAGTCCTTTCCATTGGAACGTCCGACAAGCTGTTGCCATCGCTGCATTTGTTGAAGGGTTAGCTTTATATTGAAGCAGCATTGAGTTCTGATTGATGAACTTCAAACTCAAATCTGTTTGTTTATTAGCACTTTCAGCCTTGATGTTTTCAGTGGCACTCATCACATTGACTTCATCGATTTCAAGTAATGCGGCAATTGCTTCAGCAGTGACATAAGCTGCACCGCCTTTTGTCGAAGCTCCACTGTATTTTACACGATCGACAATCTCTTCATTGTTTTTAATTTTGGTGAAAACTCTTCGAGGTATTGTTAATGAATTAGGACGAAAACCGCCAGATTTTTCCTCCATATCATCCAAAAGATCATTAATTATTTCAATTGGCTTTGAGTCAGCTTGATCAAATTGTATGAATTGATTGTCTCCGGGTGTTTTTGCTACACCTTGTAGCTCAGTTTCCCAAACTCCGGTTTTGAAATAATAGTCGGCTGCCATCTTTTCTTTAAAAAGAAGCATTTGCATTGTTAAAAAATCAGTATAATCCCGATGAAGTTGAAAAATGCTGTCAGCATTTCGCTTAATCTCATCAGGGATACGAACACGTAGACCATATTGCTCGCATATGTAGCTATTATCCAAGTTGTATGCAATATCTGCTTCTGCCGATAAGTTGCCGGGCGCTCGCTTTTGCATTTGAGAACGATACCAACTTGCTAACTCATAGCTCATATATTTATCTGACATGTGGTTAACTGGCAGAATAGGCGACACATTAGCATGGACATACTTTTGATTTTTATTAACAGCACAAACGCTGGCGGATGTTAAAATGGAACTATAATGGGTATCAGATTCAACTGTTCTCATATATTTACCTTTATATTAGATTTAAAAAATGTTCAGAAACTAAAAGTTATGATGCAGGTTTAGGAATGGCGTAGCCGTTTGGGATAAGCATTACGCCGATAATATCGTTTGTTGTTCCTGCTGAATCAATGGCTTTACCGATTGCCGTATCACCTGCTCCGGCTTGTGCGATTTGACCATTGGCTGAGACTTTTACATAGTTTCCGGCGGTAATTGCTGCACTGGCAATCATTTTTGCAATACCCGTTTGCATCACGTCGCACACTGCACCTTGCCCTGGTTTATTTTGTAGAACACCATCACATAAACCACCAACAGGCGCTAACTCAAACCCTGTTCCTGTGTATGAAACTGCTGCGCCTTGGTTGGCGCTTAAATCTTTGGCGGCTGGAAGCACGCCGATACTGTAGCCTTGTAAAAACATAAAGACTCCGAAAATAAAAATAAATGAAAAAAAAGAGCTAAAGGAGTAAGATTTAATCTAGTTCTGTATATAAGTTGTCATTCATTGAGGCAATAATAGCTTCGTCTTCACTAACACCGCTACCTATAGACTCTTTCACTTTGGCCTGGAACTCCCCCTTTTTTCCTGACAGCTTAGCCTCGCCTGAGTAGCCCTGTGCTTGGAAAAGTCCTTTTTGTTCTGCTTTATAGACATTTGAAGCTAGTTCTAATGCTTGCACTGTGTTTGCGTAGGTGTCAGGGTGATTATCATGTAAGTTCATGAGTGTTTTAGCGTCTATCTCTTGACCGCATGCGCTGAATTCTTTGGCTTTGGCTTCAAAGGTAGCGAGTCTGCGCTCATTTTCACGGTCTTGTAACTGCTTAATCATTGCGCTTTGGTTTTCGATAAGGGCTTTAAAAGAGCTAACATCATCAAGCTTTTCTTCGGTTTTAGGTTTTATATCCGGCTGTTGCATAGAAGCCAAAAAAGCCTTTGTTTCCTCATCATCTTTTAATTCTTCAAGTAGTGCTTTAAATTCTGCAAATTTACCCATAGGTTTTGTTTCCTCTTGTTTAGGTGGATTGAGTAGGGATTGTGGAACATTTTTATATCCGAACTCGTCAGGGTTTATTGAAGCTTGGATGTTAGAGCCTTCTATAATTTCATCAGCAAAACCGAGGTCTATTGCCGCTTTTGCATCTATCCAAGTCTCACGATCTAGCATTTCATCGACTTTTTCTTCGGGCAGGCCAGTTTTCTCGCAATAGCCATTAATCATGCTTTTGCTTAGGCTTCCCAGCGTTTCAGACAATGATTTAAAGTGTTTCGCATTCCCTTGTTTTGTGGTGTAAGGGTGGTGGATCATCAAATAAGCATTCTTCGCCATTTTGGTTTTACTTGCTGACACCGCAAGCAGACTTGCCATTGATGCTGCGACAACCTCAACTGTTGCTACACAACGATCTCCAAGCTCTTTAATGCAATCAACCATTGCAGAGCCTTCCATGACATCGCCGCCTCTGGAATTGATCATTAAATTAACTTTATGATCTTTGGGTATGGATTTTATCTTTTGGATAAAGTCTTTAGCGTTGCCGGATCCGATGTTGCCATAGAGCATGACATCGGTTTGTTTGTTTGATTTGGCGAGGAAGTTGAAGTTTGTACTCATAGATTTTACTCAATTAGAAATATGCCGCGTCGGCGAATGTGTTAATAACATTGAAATTATGATAGAACAGTGGTTTTAAAATTTGAGAGTTCTAACGACTACGAAATGCAAAGATTATATGAAAAAGTTGATGTCGATATATTTGTTCACCATGTTAGAGCAGTTGCTTTGGCTTTATCTAAAGAGGATTTTTCCAGTATAGATCAATATATCGCTGACCTAACAAGACTCTTTTTAAAAGATCCTTTTGCTTTTTGTGCGAGTGAAAGCCTTACAGCAGCATTTAAGAAATCAAACGAAACTCTAGTTTCTAAAAATGAATATATAGAGTTAAGCCACTCGGAAATAAAAATACGAATAATGCATTAAGATACAGGCTTCAAAACAACCGTACACCGACAATTCGGATGTGTCTCAGGCGGATGATAAACCGCCCGACCGTCCCCTGTAGTAAACGGTTGGCCAACTAAAACGGTTTGCTTGTTCATCGGCCTGCAAATAAACTTAGAAACCCTTGAGTCATCGCAGGTAAGCCACTGCTTTTTGCTTTGAGGGCTGATAATTCCCTTGTGTACCATGTCTTGCCACATCGCTTCTCTGCCTGCATGAATAGCAAAACTTGATTCAGTGCGTGCAATCATAAGCGAGCGATAGTTAAGCTTTTTGTTGTATTCGGTAAGAATCATCTTGTCTAAAACATCGGGCTTTATCTCTTTCTCTAGCAAATTATCAATGAATTTATTCATCGCGCCTTGCTGCGGCCGATTTAACCCGACGAGGCTTTTAATCCGCGCTGACATCACCCTGACATGCTCGCCTTCGCTAAATCCTTCACTGACTTGGGCGGCGATTGCCTCTTTTGTATCGTACGATACAAGCGTTACAAGTTCGGCTGTGCGGTCTTTAATAATTTGCTGTACATAGTCATCAAGCATATTAAGCGGCGGTGTTTTCTTTTCTAAATATTCCGGTAAGGCAAACCGCGCATTATCTGCCCCTGCTTTCACTGCGCTTTGCTCCACACTATAGAGAGTGGATAATTCAGCTACTAAATAGCTGTAGCCGACCGCATCAAGTACCTGCTGTAAATCGCCTTTTTTAATGGCCTTATTTAAAGCGCTGGCACTAGTGTGTATATGTGCGGCGGTGACTGCTGATAAGAACGCTTCTTTAAAGCTGGGTTTAGTCTGATCTATCAGTGCATTTGTAGAAAGAGCTTTATTTTCCATCAATTTCTTTTGAGGCTGGCAAATTTAACGATTCTCTCACGGTTTCCTCTAGACTTTCATCGGGCGAGATCACACCAATCGGCACAAGCTGAGATAGCGCAGTCGAAAGCTCAGCGACATCTATATCTTTGACCTCTTCATAGTCCAGTGTTGGCAGTTCTTCGGCAAGATCACCATTTAAATCAAACAAGCGCGGTATTGCATGCGAATTAAACACGCCTTTGATCATATCGAGATAAGCAGAGATACTATCCTTTAATAGCTCGATCTTATTTTCAGCATGGCTTGAAGTTCCAACGGCGGTTTTACCGATTTGCTGGAACTCAGTCATCATGGTTTGAGAAATAGAATAAGCGTAACGATTAATCGGCCCGGATAGATCAACATTGCTAGTGCCCTGGCACGTCATAAGTTCGGCGTTAAATAATTTATTACCATCACGATCATATTGCTGCGGCATGATCAAATAAGATGATTCATTTTGTCTGATGTTCGCACCCAACGTTTGTAAATGGTCAACAACTGCTTTCTGATCCGGTGACGCATCATAGCTCAAATATTCAGGCGGTAGCTCGAATTTCATCAACCCCACAAAATTACGTTCGACTGCAATGGCCTCAAGATTTTCTAGGTTCTTCTTATAAAACCAAGGCTGATAGGCATTTCTAAGGATGCTACGGCCTTCGGGATTACCTTTTTTGCTCGTGGTCCGAAACAATAAAACGCGGTTAATATCGACTTCACACTGCTTGCCAGAGGTCGGTGACATCTGCAAGAAGCCTTGTAACTCTTCGGTGTCTTCGTTAAAAATCCACTCTATTATTGTATCCTGTGAACGTGTTTCTAAGTCGTGCCAGCCAATTTTATTGTCGTTGTATTGTGAGGGTCGTTTTCCTCTACGGCCTTGGCGGACCTTATAGACTGGCTCATGAATACTGAAACCAAAAGGCAAGAAGTCGAGTATTTCACTGATCACCTCAGCCCAGGGCTTGCACAAATCGCCTCTACATTCTTCGAGGAAATTTGCCCTTGCTTCGTCTTGAGCACTAACTCCGGCAGCGATGACTTTCCATTTTACTTTGCGAATCAGAAGCTCAATTGCTAAAAGTGCCGCGCCTACGGTGTCATCGTTATCACGCATCTCCTTATATATAGTAATACCATCGGGAAATTGGAGCTGTGTTAAAAACTCTTCTGTCACTCTGCCGCCGACTTCTCTAAGCCCTGTAAACCCTTGAGGCGCTGGGGGAGTTTGTGGCTTAGCGTCGATTTTGTTAGGTGTCAGGGTGCTTTTTAGCTTGGAGAAAAAATTCATTCTTAATTCCAATAAAGATATTAATTACGTTAAAATACAGACTGAATCATTTATTTCATCGTCAATATCAATTTAATTAAAGGTTTTATTATAGTGAGTCAGAAACAAGATAAGATTTTGAGGTTAGTTAGCGAAACGATAAGTGAGGTTTCTGAGTTTTTATTGGAAAACTCTCAATTAAGGCTTGCATCTCTAGAAACAAAAGATGACAAAGCTTTTTATATGGCATCTGTTTTGCAGACGCTCATTATTTCATGCTTTAAAAGCAGTATGGATGTGTGTGAAGATTTTTTTTCTTGCGAAACAGCACCAGAGATAAAAAACAAGATTTATAAATCTATGTCATCTCAAATTAAGAGTATAGCAAAGCTAAATAGTGCGGATAAACCTAACAAAAAATACATTATAAAAGCTGAATTAAATAATTCAGTTCTACATTGAAGATGACCAATCTTTCATTTGTTCACTTCTTCCAATTTGAAAGAAGTGCCAAATAGGTTTTATCGAGGAGACACTGTATGTGAAGCACTAGGGGTCGGCTCTGTATTATCTGCAGATTTTTTATTAAAGAAAGGCGTAGTAGGGCATTTAAAATCAGCAACCGCACTAGCTAATAATAACGCTCCACCAGCCCCCCCGATAACAACGCCTACTGGTCCCCCGATAGCAACACCAGCAGCAACCACAACTGCAGCTGCACAAACTTTTAATAAAACCTTACTAAATCTTTTCAAACAAAATGGGTTTTGCTCTGCACTTTTCTTGATTTCTTCGATTTCTTTCTTCCTACCTTTTTCAGTATTAATAACTATTGCTTTTATCTCTTCTAAACATTCATCTGCAGCCTGTTTATTTTCTTTATTTTCTTTATCATCTAAGATACAGTTGGCGCATTCAATTTGAGCGCCTCTGCATACTCTCTTAAATTTTTTTCCTTCAGGTTTTGATGTATCAATGTGACTTACTTGGTCATTGTTTGCAACATAACCATCGTACAATTTATACTCTGAATTATTAATTTGCTTAATAAGAAAATCAGAAGACTGTTCAGCTGCGACTGTTAGCATATTGAAGAATCTTTCACAGTCTTCGCAAGTCCTTATTTCTTGATAAATTCTGTCATCAATATCACTTAATGGCGTTACATCATCTGGAAGCCTAGAGTTCGAATCAGAGTCGTCTGGAAAATACTTTCTTTTTAGATTATCCATTACTTTCGGGTTTTTCATATCCCCTTCTGTCAATTTAGATACATCAGTAATAAACTGAAAGTGTTCATGGAAAGAGTAATGTTTAGAAAAGTTATCTAAAAAGAATTTAAAATTCTCATAACTTAAAGCCTCTTTCATTCTTTCAAAATTATTTTCACCAGCCATTGCTTTCATCCCCCAAATTTATGATTCAGTTTTATTGGAAACAATTTAAAAAAAATTAGTAACCGCATTACTTCTGAAAATGATGAAAACTCCAGTTTTAGACGCTCAAAATTGTCAATTTGTCACCAATATTAGGTAAATTTACTGAATTTTGATTTGATAGCACTTTTGGCTGAACCTGTTGATGACTCTCAGGTTCATACCCTTTTATCCCGAAAGACAAATAAGCGGTGAATTCCTTTATATTTCCTTTATAAAGTTACTTTCGATAAGATCCGTTATCGAAAGTAACGCACAAAATATGAGATTTCTTATTATCCCAGAGAACGAGCTGCAGTTGCCACCTTCGCTGAATTACTTTCTAGCGATGCTACTTTTTTAGAAAATTCAGAATTATAGAATGGCAAAAAGCTCTTTGCATCCTTTCTAGTATTAATTCGAGTGCATACTGCAGCAGCACCTAAAGTAACCACATTGATTGCAATAGCACGAACCAACTTAGCCGTAGTTTTGTCTGATTCCAAAGTTCTCTTCACTTCAGGATCAATTTTAAAATTTTTAAAGGCTGAAGTATTGCCTGCTCTGAATTCACTAATTTTACCCTCTGTATATTCTACCACTTTTTCTATCGCTTTTATTTTAGGATCAGAGTCAATAAACATCCTGGCGTTAGTTTTACGGTTCCTTTCCATTTCGGCTTGATGTATTCCTTCAAGATTATTTTTATAATTTTTTAGCTTATTTAAAGAGTCTTCAATATTATTGAGTGCTTCTTTCATTTTTTTATGGCAGGATCCTCTACTGCAGATAACTCTACACTATATGAGCCATCTGTATCTCCATCACTAGTTTTTCCTATTGAAGAAGCATTTGATTCAAATCCGGCCTTGGCCTTGGCCTTGGCCTCGTCCACAGCGGTTTTAATTTTATCGAACAAGTGAGTATCATTTCGTAGATTTGCAAAGAGACTCCTGGACAAGAATTTCCTGAGCTCCAATTCGTTTGTTGTTATAAAAAGATTATCTGGAACCTTTTTTTCTACTTCATTACTTATAACTCCTAGTTCAACTGCATTAAGAAGAATTTCTATCTGCTCATCTGTAAAACTGGAAACACAATCTTCACTAAGAATATCAGGATAAGAATATTTTCTTTCTAATATATGGAGTAATTTTTCTCTCATTTCATTTACATTTGGCATTTACTTAACTCCGTTGTTAACAAAAAACTAACAAAACAATTATTACTTTATATATAATCCACCCACTCCATAACTGTAATACCACTGAAAGTCACTCAAAACCCAAACGGATTCTTCCTATAACTTTTCTCAGCCAAGCTTTTAAAGTTAATCCCACCCAAATCGGGCACATCCATGCTGTCGATCATCAGTTCAGTAAAAGCCCAAACCAACGCATCCAATCGATCTGGCGAATCCGGGTCATCGGGAGTCCAGGTACAAAGCTGATCTTCCAACACAGGAAAACAACCCAGGTGATAGCACTTACCTTGTGTGTATAAATTCGCTATTGGCTCAGCCCTTATCACCTTACCTCTGGTCGCATGCACCTTTTTATAGGAGATATTCTTATCAATCGAGCGCACCATACTTTCCACCAAGTCGCCGCCATTATTTACTTCGGCCACAATAAGATCAGCACTCCATTTCTTATAAAGGTCCACGGCCTTCTGGCACCACTCTAGCGGTGACATCACTTCTGAGGCATCCTCAAGCAGATATCCTTTACCCTCACGGTCAATACCTGCCACAACCAAACCGCACTCGTCACTCTCTTCTGTGGCAGTGACAGAGGGGTCAATCGCAACAACGATACGTTGGAAATATTCAGGCCGTTCATGTGTTCGTTGATTTTCTATGAGGCCATACGTCCACAACGCCCCAGCGCTATCATCCAGTATCTCGGCCTCTAACTCTTGGCGACCTAAGCGCGTCCCTTCGTATTTCTCACGCATTTTCTCAGCAAAGGCAGACGATAGGTTGTTCGAGTTTTCAAAGGTAGAACCCTTACTAATCACCGTTTTAGGGTCTTTCACAAGCTGCTTAATGAGTGGTCTAGGCTTCGGTGTCGTCGTCACTAAAACGCGGTTATTCTCCCCTAAACGGGTACACATTTGCAGCATGTCCCAGGTGTCTTTATCTCGCGCCCAGGCGGCTAATTCATCACACCACGCCCAGTGAAACTGAGGACCACGCAAGCGCTCGGGTTTTTCCGCAGAGAAGCCAGCACAGAGTGCATTGTAATCGGGAAACTTAATTTCAAGCCGACTCTTATTATAATCGAACTTAATCTTGCGAGCTTCGGCACGAACTAAAATACCACTCTCGCCCTCAATCATAGTGGCCCTGACATCTTCTCTAGTGGACCCTACCAGCGCAATTCGTTCAGCCTCATCATTGGTAATGCCATCCAGCACCCACTCGGCACCGGAGCGTGTCTTGCCAAATCCACGACCGGCGAGAATAAACCAGGTATCCCACAAACCATCAGGAGCGAACTGTTTTTCTCGGGCGTTAAATACCCAGCTATTTAAAAAGAACTCGGCTTGCGCTTCGGTCAGTGGCTCTAAAAATCGCCTTCTTAAATCTGGCGATAATGATTTTAAATACTCTAGCCAGCTTTGGCCCGTATTAGGCGGTCTCGTTATCGTCGCTATTTTGCTTGTCATTTTCCTTTGCCTTAAAGAGTTGCTCTGTCAGCTTCTCCATCGCTGTTTGTGGGTTGAGGGTGATTTCGGTTTCTGCCTTCTGAATATACATGCCTTCCATTTTCGCCAAGCAGTCTAAAGCTTTTATCTTGTCTTGGGCTTTGATGCCTGTTTCTTTATCACCTAGTCGGGACACAGAAATAAAGGCGAGGCTCGCTAACTCTTGGCGAATACTGTCATGATCAATGGCATATTTTTTGTTAACCTTTTTGGTTCTTTCGGCGATTTCTTTTTTTATGTCAACTTTTGTCAGCAATTTGTGTGCTTGCTGCCTCGCTCCTTTTTCGCTGTACCCTGCACGAATAGCCGCTTGAGTCGCATTAAGGTCAATTAAATATTCTTCAACAAAACGCTCTTTTTTTGGCGATAATTTACCCATTTTTCATCAAAAATAATCATTTTTTCGTGTTTTTTTGAAATTTCTTGGCGTTTTTTCAAATTTTTTGAGAAAAAACTTCAATAGCCATGTCTAAAGCCGCATTCAGTAAGCGATTGGCCTTACCTAATTTTTGGCAGTGATCGGGATAAAACTCTTTAAGCGCGTCAAACTGTACTTTCAAATCAAACGATAAGTTGAGCATATTATTTTTTACTTTTTGTTCTGCTGAGAGTTCCATTAGTTATATCCACTTTCTAAATCTAAAATATATCTGCCGAGCTTCACGCTGTCGGCTCTGTCAAAACAAACACCGCCGCTACTGTTTCCTATCGGCTGTAGCATTGGCTTGACTGGTTTCAATGGCATTGTACTTGTCACGGGGCTGCATCCCACGATTAAAATGCTTGCTCCACCAACTAAGAGTATCTTTTTGAAGGTCGTCATATTCCGCTTGTTCCTTCTTTCTATCCTGTTCTAACTTTTGCCGTCGCAGCATAGCAAAAAAGAATACAAATACTTTTCCGACAATCTGAATCAAAAATTTAATAAATGAAGCACTCATCTATTTTCCTATTTACGAGCAAAATAACTCTTAACAATATTCGATATAAGCTGCATCGACTCAGCGCCCATATAGCCCGACAATCCGATCAAGCCTGCGGTCATTGCATCGTTCAAATTAATTGCCGCACAAAAATAATGCGTTATAACGCCAGCGAAGGCAGAGCAAAGCAAGCGAGCAATAAAATCGATTGCCGCAAATTTCTCTTTCGTTTCGCTTAAATATTTAATGTAATGAGCAATTGCGCCGAACCAGCACAGAACCAACAGACCAAACCACTTTAAGATATGGTCATTATCAATCATAATTTTTTAAATGGGCTAATCCGCCCCCTAAAAACTTCAGCTAAAAAACAAAAGACCCAGGTTGCACACAAGCGATATACTGCTACATACAATCACTACAGCACTGGAAAATATCATTTTTCTTTGAAATTTATCTATTTCCTCATCAATATACACGTTTACTCCTTGAATAAATTTTAGGCATAAAAAAACCAGCTCTGAATGGCTGGTCTTCTTTGAAGTGCAGTATGTCTATACTATCAATTTAGGCTCTAAATTTAACGCAAAAATTAGCCCTTTGCAAATCTTTTTTTCCACCCCCTAAATATTAATGACACTTTATACTCTGCAATGAGTCCCTCAACCTCAGATATACCTTGCCATAACGCTCTTTATGTTTAATTTTGAAAGTTGGACCTGCTACCTCTAAAAACTCTGCTCTCTCTTTATCTAACATCCGACCATAACCAGTACCATTACACGCACTACACTCACGATCATAATTCATTGCAATAAGCTTAGGTTTCTTCTCTACACTTGGTTTACCTTCTATCCATCCCTGAACCTTTCGCAATATCTCTCCACTCGTCACACTGTATTTACTAGCTAAATGTTTAACCTTCTTGCCATAGGAAACTAAATCACCGCTTAGCTTATCGTTATGTGCGTATTTCTTATACTCAATTTCAATAGCACGCCACAGCTCATCCGCTTCTTTTACTTTAGCGATTTTCCTAACCTTGTATTGACTCGGCACAACTCCTCTCCCTTCACACTTCTTACACATATCACTTAAACACACTTCCTGAATCGCCAGTGCTGCGTACTTCCTAGCGGTTTCTTCCCTAAGATTGAACATTTTGTGAATAGCAGACAATAACCGCCTTTTTAACTCTGGAATATAGCGATGCTCATTCAAATACCTCACTTGAAACGCCAGCGATGCCATGCGCTCAGCAAATGCCAGTGATGCGCCAATCTCGGGGCGAGTAATTCCATTGTGCGCCTTGTGAAAAGGCATACCATCTAACTTACTAGTTTTCTCATAAAATGCTGTTACTACTGTCTCTGCTTTCATTGCTTACCGCCCTTTGATAATATTCTTAACTTAACTGTATTCACACGGACAATTTTATGGACGAAGTCTTTTATCATTCCTCTCCTACTCCACTGGAAATTGGCAGCACCATACTTCCCGGCAATTATGGAAACATCATCCAGCATCACGGCAGAAACCACCCACTGTTTGAACGTGAAATGCTGCTCGAAGAAATTAGAAAAATTAACTATCCTGAGAAACCAAGTAGGCTTAACTGCTGCTTCCTTTGTAGAACAATACCAGAAATGCTTCTGTATCTCCGACTCAATTGTTTTGATCAATATCAATACATTTATGAAGCCGCAATATGCCAAACAGATAAAGAACTTCACATCGGTAATTACTGTTGTCTCCCACCAACTAAAGACAGTCCACCTGTTGCTGGAAAGGAGCCTAAACAGCTTGCTATTGATTATTGGGAGCATAATGACTTTTCTCAAAAGATGCATGTTCCTCAATACCCTGGCGTGCCACTGTTTGAGGTTGTAACCGCTTCTCCAATTCGGCTTGTATCTTCTGGCACTCCTTTTCATTCTGGTAATATTCCTTTCCAAAATCCGTTCCTACAACCAGAGTAGAACCTAAAGTATCAAGCTTAATGGTGAAGTCTTCACGGCAAGATAAGCACGAGAAAAAATCAACATCAAAAAACAATGACAAAGCAAAAAGCTCTTTAAGCGGCAACTCACCATTGAAGCTGCCCTCAACCTCGCCAATAGAGCAATCAATTTCAAAGCTATCTTCTTTGTAAGTTAATTTTAATTTGCTATTGCAGTGGGGGCATGTAATTTTCTGACTTTCAATAAACTCTATTGCCTGAGGTGAGGTTGGAATAAACCTGACTCTAGAATAACCAACTTCCACAACAATTGGCTGAGGCTCATGCTCTGGAAACATACCAGAACTCGGATAAGTAATAAATTTTTTCATATGCAGCGACCTTCTTCATTTATCAAACTATCTCTGTTAAGATAAAATTCATAAATCGCGGTACTTCCTAACTATCACGATGTTTGCACTGATCAACTAAGAGTCTTCCTTCAAGTAGGCTCTTTTTTTTGCTCTTAAATCCTTCTTCGCACACAATCCTAAACACCTAGTTTTCGACCTTTAAAAAAACAAACATCAAAGACAATGGTATATTTCATCTATTGTAGCGCATTGCCTTTAACTTATCGGTTTTCCTTGCTTCTGATTCGATATGAAACTTTTCTAAAAAATTATCACTCCATGCGGGCTGACTTTTACCCATTCTTGCCGCACGTGCCGCGCTTCTAATCGCTCCGGTCGCCTTGATTTTCTTATTCATAATCACCACCTCGCCATTGCCACAAAATCGTTAATATTCCGATATTTCCCCATATAGAGCTTATCGCTGTCATCTACACGAACGCCTCGCCTTTTAACATCTGCTTTTCTAGTCGGCAGCACTGGCAAATCATTTGAAAACAAAAACGCTGACACACCATAAATGCCAATCTCCCAACGCTCTGCAAGCTCTTCTAATGAAAGACTGTCTTTATTCTTAAGCACATAATTAATACGCGCTTTACTGCGCTCTTCAATAAAAAATGATGGACTGTTTTCTTTTTTGCCCTTAAAACGTTTTCTACTTTCACCCTGATAACACCCACCAGTTGAAACTCGCGGTAAATTATTTCTCTTAATAAAGCGGTAAACATTAAAAGGCTTCACTCCCCACATCTCGGCTAAACCCGTCAACGTTAAAGAGTCGTAATTCTCAGAAATAAACTTGATCCGCTTTAATCGCTCTTCTTTTTTCAGCCCTGACATTTTTGCCTCCCCTTAGACACAACCAGAACACCTTCGTTAATATTTCGCTCTTGCGTCTTAGAGACACAATACAGAAACTCTTCACTTAAACTGACTTTGCTTTCTTGGCTACCATTACAGCCCTGGTACTGATCAAAATAATTGTGACACCGCATGCACAAGTCAGCGCCATGAATGTCATGGCATTTTGTCGCCGTTCCTTTTCCAAAAGCCTGCTGTCTTAATCCGGTATAATGTGCATAGACAGTAGAGCCATCGTTATTCCCACATCGAATACATGGCCGCCCTCTGGATGCTTCTCTAAGCTCTTTTGATCTAAATGGCTTTAATTTTTGAAATGGTGCTGATATTGGGTTAAGCCTCATCACAAACCCCCACCAAAACTACACCCTGGCGACTTATTTCTGTGCATGGCTCTAAGCCTAGCGTCTTCGTAATTTTATGATGATCACTGAGATTAATTGATATACTGCTAATGTCTTGATTAAAACCATCAAGATAATTATCAACTGCTCTAATAACGTTTTTACCTCTTTCGTCTAAAGCATCGATTGATTCTATTTCTACCCCTGGCATCTTCCCTTACTCTCCTTTATCAATGAACTCGTAGTTTTGCTCTCATTTTTGCTAATTGCGAAAGTGCGGCTTTGCTGGTCCTTGGGCCTTTCTGAGTAATTGTTTTGCACACCTTTGGAGCATCTTTAAACTTTTGGCCAGCTAAATATTTTTTAATATTCGCCTTATAGTTTTCTACAAACACCTGATGACTACTTACCCCATAGGAACCACCCCAAGGCGTTGCTTTTGCTGCTGCGTACAGTATGGGATTAGGCCATGCGGTGAGTTTGCTTCTCTCCGGCACAATCATTAACTCGTAAGCAATGCGGTACGCCCCTCTTTCAGAGTGAAGCCCTAAATCTTCCGGCTGCAACTCCTGACATAGCTCATAAAATTGTTTCATCGATGGAGGATAATGAAAACGCTTCTTGCATTTTCCTAGCGCAATTTCGACTTCTTTGCGTGTGAACTCAGTCAAAATCTCTTCCCACTCTGCTTTTAAGTTATCCGTTTTTAGCTTGCTTCCAGCTTTATCACCAACCACCGTCACTTGTTTGCTGAACATCGAATATAGAGCCGTCAGCTTTGCAAAAACCAGGTCCGCCCTCTTGGTTAGGGATGGGTCGGGCTGGCTCTGCGGCGGCGGCTGCATAGACTTGCTGCTCGTAAAGGTCAGCTGTTGACAAATTTCTGGTGCTGTTTGCATTTTGATTAATTCCTTCATCAATTGGGGTTAACCATATTTTTTCTTTCAAATATCGAGTAATTCCAAAAATCTTGCCTTCTAACCAAAGCCTGTCGCGCTGTTTGCGCGCTATCACATCAGCAAGCATTTTCTGCCCTGTTTCCTCATCAATTTTTAAGCTCTTCCATTTTTTCCAAGCCCATGCATCAGTCCCACCTCTGCGCGTAGCTGGATATTCAGCAAAGAACCGTTTAAATATCTCTGGCTTGGGAACTGGTTTTGCTCTTTCCTTCTTGCTTGTAGTTTCATCACCCCCTGACATCTCGCATTTTTGATTCTGAGCGCCTTTCTCTTGGGGATTAGCCTTGTCTACATCTTCAACTGTGTTCTCTTGCTGACACGTTGCAGAACTAGCTCTCTGTTTTTCCTCAACCTGCTTCATTGCTTTGTTAACAAACCAACCTCTGAACTTTGCATGCCAGTCAGTAATGTCGTTAGGCTTTGAGGTGTAGTGAGTTAAAAACGCTTCGGCTTCAAGCCTAAGACCACAGTGTTGAATATCGTGCTCCTTGATCAACTCAAGTAACTCATCTGATCGACTCAACAACTCGTCCACCCTTGGGGGGACTATAGGGGGGATATTAATAATTTTATTATTATTAATATCTTTATTAACCGCGTAATTTTCCAGGGTCGGTGACAAATTTGACCGACCCCGTAATTTTACCGGTTCGGCGCAATCGCCCGTATCATGCGGCTTTCCAGCTTTTAACACTTTTTCTAGCCGACCCTGTAATTTTCCAGGGTCGGTGGATTGATAAGGGTCGGTGATAGTAATTTCAGCAAGACGTTCGGGGTTAATTTCAATATAAAGCTCTGAGCTTTTAAACCCTCCATCTTCGCCCTTAACTTTTTTAATGTGTCTTTTAATAACTTGATGATCAACTTCTAATCGTTTTGTTGCCGCCTTAACTGAATCAATAGACAGCCCTATTCGATTTGATAAAAACGAATAACTCGTCTTAAGAATATCTCCCTCGAAATGTTGTAGCATTAATCCATCTTCTGAACGAACAGCTCGATAAAGATAAACAATTGAAGCCAATACAAGACCAGATTCTTGATCAACCTTCTCTACTCCCTTAGAAGTTAATTTTTTTCAAATGATGTTTCCACGAATGACAAAAAATATCGCCATGATAATCAAGCGCAGATACAAACGGAACAATTGAACTTTTTAATTGGTGTAACACAACTCCACCCCCTAATATCAAAGATAAAAATAAATAGCTCGACAAAAAATTAAAGGGATAATTTGTGATAGAAGTGCTGATATTTTTTGCATGCTTCATCAGCATAATCATAAAAGATAAAAACTATGCAATGTAGCTCTAAGCCTTTATTGCTCTGGTTATTTAACTGGTTGTTCATTATTTTTCTTATTTCCATGCTGCTTGTGAAGTTTGTTGATATGACTCAAATAATCATATATAATTATTCCTCTCATATAATTTTACATGGATGATATTCTATGTCAATCATAAACAAGAGAGGATAATAGGACAAATGACAAAAAGACAATTAAAGCGAATTGCCGATAATATAGTTTTTTTAATGAATAATTGCTCCCCCCCAATGTCCAAGCAAAATCTAGCAGATAAATCTAAAGTTAGTTATCCTACATTAACCCCTATACTCCAAGGAAAAAGAGACTTTGGAGTTACTAAACTTATACAAATATCCGAAGCTCTAAATACAACCCCTGCAGAAATACTAAACAAAACCTATGCTCCGCCAAAATTAGAAAAAACACTTAATGATGCTAAGTATTTAGCCACCTTTATTTCAACCAGTAGTGTTACATTTTGCTCATTACTAAAAAAAGGAAATAAAAGATGCAGTAAATCAACCTCAGAATTTACTATAAGCTGTAGTCATGACCCATTTGAGATTATTGATAATCTTAAATCAGCTATAACATCTATAGATGAAAATATCGACATGCAAGATGTTGCTGTTTTTATTTCTATCCAGGAATACGAGTTTAGAAAACAGAGAGAAGAATTAAAGAAAATAGCCAATAACGAGTTTTGCTATGCAATTATAGAAGCCGATTGGAAAAGCGATTATCTAGCCCACTTTAAAGGACGAAACGGAATATGTGTTACTATAAATGATGGTCTTTCAATTAGTCATAGCACTAACCAAGGTGAAACCATTAAAAAAACACAAGGCTTAGGCTTTCCGATAGCAGATGAAGGCGGTAACTTATGGCTAGGCTGGCAAGCAATTAGGCATTCTATAGAAGCAAAAGAAGGTGTTGTAAAGCCAACCAAACTGTCGAATAAAATACTTGCCATGTTTAACTCAGACCTTTCTGAAATGTCCGAAGAAATATCAAAATCACCGAATAGAATTTACATAGAAGCATCATCTACATTAAAAGAAATGCTATACAGACAAGAACCAATCGCCAAAAGTATCGTCAAAAATGGTTTTGATAAGATTTTCAGAAAAATCTCTGAAATTGACAAAATAACCAAGCAAAAGATGCCTATCTGCTTATCCGGTGATGTTTCATATTTATATGAGGACCTCTTGCCTCAAGAACGTATATACGAACCTACCAAGGCAAGAGAAGAATTATTAAAAACTCACGGCATGAGCATGCTGAATGACTTTGTCAGCAATTAACTCTTCATTAGTGACATGAGGCATTACGCTCATATTGCATGCCTCAGCACTAACACAGTTATCTTTAAGATCATCAATAAAAAGAATTTTGTCATCTTTATCAGCAATAGTCTCTTTGGCTAAAGAAAAAATCTCACCTTCAGGCTTCCTCAGCCCAACCTCATACGAAAGAATGATATTATCAAACATATAGTTCATATGAACGCCGTGGTTTCTAAAAAATTGATTTTGAATCAGCTTGAAGTGCGTAGGGTTCGTATTGGATAAAACAGACAATGAAAAATCATTTTTCTTAAGGTCAACAAGAGTATTGAAAGTTTCCGAAGAAACCCCTCCCTGGTTTGAGTTCCAAGCGGCGATAATCTCATCGTCACTTGCATCAATATTAAATACCCCTCTAACAGATTCAATAAATTCCTTTTCCTCTATGCTCCCAGTCTCAAATTTATTACAAATTTCAGATTGCCCGTAAATTGTAAATAGATTTTCTGGCTTATCCATTCCCAACCCATCAAAAGACTTAACAACCCTAGAAGGGTATATTTTTTCGATAACCCCTCCAAGATCAAACAAAATGTGCTTACTCATCATAATTCCTTATCAAAACTCTGTGGATAACCCGATCACCAATAAAACTAGATCTACCATGGAAAACAGATTTATTGCTCAATATGAGACAATCGCCGCATTGTGTTTTTACCTTTACTGTGTTTTCCCGAATAATGTTAGTAACCTCATTAAATTTTTCTTCATCTTCTTTCTTAACACTAATATGGTCATCATTCCGAAATCTAAAAAAATCACGTGAATGATCATAAAATGGCAAGTATTTGTTATTACTGTCATTTTCAGAGCTAAATTTAGCACAAAAATTTAAATTATCAATATCTTTTAACAAATGATCATCAGGAAAAAATAAAGTTGTTTCTCCTCCTTTCTTGGCAGTCTTTTCAAACCACATTGCAACAAAGTCAGGAGGATTATCTGTACTACTTCTATCAGTATGAGGAAATAACTCGACATTCTGGTAGGCCAATTTATCTAAATTTAATCGAGTGGAAATTTCAACGGAACCAGAATTATCAAAATCATCTTTTTGATGCAAAATCGAACCAAAATTTTTACATATAGAAACAAACTCCTCTTTGGTTCTAACATTTTTGAACAGGCTTACCTGTTTATTGAATATATTAGATTCATTTCTCCCTTCGTAACAATGCATAAATACTCCCCGACATGGCATAGACATTAGAATTTTACTACTAGTTTTTGAAATTAAAAATCAAATATGATAATATCTTGTATTCATTATTGACTTTCAACTATAATAACTTAGAAGGAATTTTATGTCCATATTTGCACTATTTATCTCTATATTTGCAGGGTTAGCGAATGGCTCCTACATCTATCCAATTGAAAACAATCAGAAAGATATTAACCTTGTTTGGATACGATTTGCCGCAATCACTTTTCTCGCAATACCAAGCCTTATTTTTATTTACTCAACACTGTCAGGAAGCTTCTATTTAACACTAAAACACAGTTTAATAATATTATTAGTCGGAATATTCTTCGGGATTGGGATGTTTGTATTCACAAAAAGCGTGAGATACATCGGTTTAGGGGTGCCTTTTGCAATAAATATTTCTCTCGGGACATTATCCGGCTCTCTTTTTTCAATTTTCATAAATGGCAAATATTATCTTTTCTCAGAGGATAAATTAATAACATTGAGTTATGCTATTTTTATCATTGCTATAGCCCTTTATGCATATTCACTTTCAATTCGCGACTCTCAAAAAAACATCAATTGGGTGAAAGGGCTTTCTCTAGCATTGGCCTCTGGCATTTTATGTGCATCTCAAGGGGCGGCAATTGGCTATTATTCCGATTATCTAAAGTCTTATCCAAATCACTTTACTTCACTGCTCATCCCTTGGTCATTAATATTTATTAGTTGTGGGATTGTTTTTATATTGTCACAAATAAAGGACGCAAAAAACAACAAAGTGAAAATAGATTACTTTTCAAAAGATAAAAAATCTGTGAAAGTCGCCGGAATTATGTCAGCAATGTATTTTGGTTCCGTTGTTTTATACAATTGGGCAAATGCAATGACTCTAAAGTTTAGTGAAGAGTTTCTATGGATTAGCTTCATGTCTTGCATTGTCATCGCCTCAACCGTTTGCTCATATGTAAAAGGTGAGTGGATTAACTCCAGTAAGAAGGGGATGGTTATTAATTACACAGCTATTTTCATGCTCATTTTTTCTATTATCTTGTTCGGCATCGCTAGCACAAACTAGCTCTATACTTTTCTATCGAGGACTTGTAGCCCTCCGGCATAACCAAGTCCTTAATTTCATCAAGTTCAAACACACCTAACTCTTTATGTTCTGAGCTATATTTAAGGTCGGAGGTTTTATTGTTAGTCCTGCATGCGTAGGTGACAATAAGAACATGTGTATCACCATCAATATGGTACAGCCATGAGTCAATAATACCAATCACTTCAACATCAATATTAAGCTCTTCTTTTATCTCTCGCCCAACACACACATTAGGTTGCTCATCTAGCTCAAGCTTTCCGCCAGGAAGCTCAAACTCATCACGCTCATTTTTCAATAAAGGGATTTTTCCATCAACACAAACCACCCCCTTAACGGATACAGGGTATCTATAAGCAGCATTATCACTAGGTTTAATCATATTTGATTTTGACACTCTCTAAAGAAAAAAGTAAATTTATAGTAAGTTTCAAATGCTAAGTATACCAATGCCCTCAACAACCCACAAAATTCTCGAACTCCTCCAATCAGGCGAAGAGCTGACACGCCCCAAGGCTTACGAATTAGGTTTCGGCCACTGCCTACCTACCTTCATATGCCAATTACGCAAAGAAGGCTACAGCATCCGCTCATGGAAGGGAAAGAAGGGCTATTACCACTATCAGCTCGATACAGGCTCTAAAAACCAATTAGATTTGTTTGAGTCTCGGCAGTTAGAGTTTGAGTGGTGATACTCTAGTTTTCACATATTTTCCATAGCTCCTATTCTTAGTTGCGACTAAAATAATAAGCGACAATACTCGCAACTAATGGCAGTAGACCAATTTTCGCTATTTCTAATATGGGACCATTTTTGTCTGGTCGCCAAGCATAGAGAACAATGCAGATTAAAAATAGGAGTGCAATACCAAGAGAAAAGCCTATTGCCATACTTGCTTTATGTTTAGGGGTAATCTCCTCATTTGGTGTCATCACTTCCAATGGTATATTAGTTTTTTCTATATCATCATAGTTAATGCTATTAGCCATTAGTTCCATCCAGGTATATTAAGCTTGACGCGCCTACCACTCTTACTTTCAATTTCAATAGAACCTTTCTTGCCACTTAGGACCAAAATCGAAGCCATAGCCTCAACAACTTGACGTAAAGCATCAGCACCATTTTCGGCCTTAAGTAATTCTTGTATTCCTTGTAATTGCTGAACAGTTTTAGCACTCATGTCGATTTTAACAGATTGATTTTCTTGGACAGTGACTTTTTCTTTTGACTTACTTAATAATTCTTGAAGTGCTGTTGGCTTAAACTTACCCGCTTTCCTAGCCGCTGCTTTTTTAGACCCTCCAATCTTTTTCGCTGCTGCTTTTTTAACAACACGTTTTCTTAGCCTTTGCTGTTTATTTTTCTTTGGTGCATCTTCCATTGCTTACCTCAACATAAAAATAATTTTTCACAAGCTTTATTTTTTGTCAGTCGCCGCCTTTACCAAAGTAATAACCTAAAACTAGAGTTATGACGTTACTTGCAAGCAATATGATAGGTCCTGTAATTGTTGCTGGTGTACCGGGCAACCAAATTTCAACAGCAACCATTCCAAGCAAAGTAAGAAAGGCGACTATCAAAACATATTTCGCAAATGTAAGTCGGACTTTGCTCAACTCATGCTTGTTCTGCTCTTTAACCACATCAAGGTTAAAAGATTCTTCTTCTTGTGGCTCACTCGCGCCTAAGTTAATAGTGCTCATTCATCGAGCCTCTGAAAATTTAAGCTGTCTAGTAATTCCATCCTGGTCTTCAACAGTAACACTTTTCATGTTAATCAATTCATTCATAAGTCTTACAGCAGAGCCTATGGCTTGCGCACCATTTTTTAACTTCAGTTGTTGAGTCAAATACTCAATCTGCTTGAGCGTGTTTGGGTCAAGGTCCATTTCTACTTTTTTAAACTCTTTAGGGACCATTGTTATTCTCCTTTGATTACATCGTCAGCAACATTGCTTAAAACTCTAGCTAATCACCTTTTATCATTTACATTATACTTCGCCGCACTAATATCAACAATCACCCCCAAAAACTAACCCACAATTTCGGTGCATAGCGTGTGGGTAACTATGTGGACAACCTAAAAAACGTCACTGAGCACTAATGCAAACCAAAACTGTACAAATTTTGATCAAATACAACATATTGCCTAAATCGCCTTTTCTACGCCTATAAGCCGACAAAATGAAAAACCCATACCTTTCATCAAGTTAGGCGAGAACGAGGCTTTAAGGATGGTTTTAAGAGGTGTCAGGCTTTCTTTTTCTTTAACCTAGCCATTAGCTCTTGCATTTCATTAATTGCTTCAATTACACATAACCAAGCATCTTCCGGTAGGAGAGGCAGTTTGTAGTTTGAGTGAATTGTTGCTGCTTGCTTAATAAAAAGTTTTTGAAGCTCTTGATCTTCAATATTTAGTTTTCCTGCTAAACGATGAATATTCCTCGTTAGCGCAGGAATGGGGATACCAAGTTCTTTAGGTTTAAATGCAGGGTCCGATTCAAGGTCGAGGTAACCTTGTTTATTAACCGGTCCATTAATTTCCCAATAGAATGCTTCCAAATACATGTTTAATGCATAGTTTAGCTTGCCTTCCTTTTTAAGCTGATTTGCCATTCTTTGCTTTATCTGTGCATATTCTCCCCAATTCCATAAAGCTGCACTTTCTAGTAGCCCTTTGTTCCATAAGCCCCAATGTACATCAGCATCGGAAACTTTGCCTCCACCTCTTGAAGCACTGATCCTATGCCTTTCATCTTCAAACTCCTTTTTCCTTTTCAGGTATCCTTCATACTCTCCTTCAAATACTATCCATTCAATACAAAGCTGCTCAAGATCTTCTTCTTTCAATAAAACTTTCTTTTGATCAAGGGGCCTTTTTCGTGATCGAAAGTAATTATTGCAAGAGGGGCATTTGCTTTTCCTCTGAGGCATGCTTTCAAATCGATAGCCGCAGTAGGGGCATAAAGGTTCTTCATTTCCAATTTCAGTCAATCTTGGCCAATGAGCTGGTATTGCTTTGCTGTTATCTTCATGAAGTTTAGACAGCCCCCTTAATGACTCAACCTTTATTATCTTTAAATTGATTTGCTTGCTGGGTTTGTTTGCTTTAATAAATAGGACTACAACGAGAAGAAGAGCCAATATTGTGAAAAGAGTTATCATCCTGTATTTCTAGATCACTTTTAGTTCTAATGTCTGTACTTTACAGGTTTGTAAGCTTAAAACAAAGACAGAATGACTGAATGAGGATGGTGCGACCGTTGTACTCGACGCGGTACATGAGTGTTGTGTGAATTGTAGGGTAAAAGGGGTAGTCCCTAAAATGTCCCAGTTATTTCAATTGGTGTTAGTGATAGAAATGTCCTAGTTATTACAACGCTTGTTAATGACGCATGTCCCAGTTATTACAAATAATCAACGATTAAGTTTTAGATGTTTAGTGTTTATATAATAAACTCCTTTATTAATAGTCTTATAAGATATTGCCTGTAGCCGCTTATGTAAGCTATATCAACGCATTCTTAGTATTTTTTTTGTTTATTTTGTCTCAGTTATTTCAATGATTTGTCTCAGTTATTTCAATTTTATAGCCGAAATGTCCCAGTTATTTCAATGAGTTATAGAAAAATGTCCCAGTTATTTCAACAATTTGTCCCAGTTATTTCAACCTGGGACTGCTATTTGTCCCAGTTATTTCAATAATTGTCCCAGTTATTTCAATAAAATGTCTCAGTTATTTCAATCTTGAAGCGTATAATATTGAGGAGTCTGCTTTTCCTTTGATTTCAAAAGCTATGAGTTTTTTGCTTTCAAGGCGCTCTAGAGCTTCTTTAGCTTTAAATCTGAATCGTCTAGAATCTGAACCCGACCCACATAATTCTCTTAACTTTTCTAAGCTAACTACATGCGGTTTTATGCTGGTGTCATGACTGTAGATGTAGCTGTAGAGCCATTTATCTAAATCTCCACTGATAGATAGCCTTACTTTCTTTTCTAGATAAGATGTACCGTCAACAAATAGTTTTGATAGGTCATAATTAATTTTTAGAGCAAATTTAGAGCTTTGCTCGTCCTCAATGAATGATGATAAGAATGAACCAAAAAAACGAACTTTGCGCTTTTTAGATAAAACACCAATTTTTGCACTAACTAGCCTAGTAATACTCTTATCGAGCCACAAATATGAGTCTTTGCTTACTGTTCTTTTCATTAGCTGAAGAAGTTGTTTTTTAGTAACTACTACAGAATCACCAAACCCTTGAGCTTTACAAGCTTCTATACACGCTAGTAAACAGTCAAAGTCTGCTTGATCAAGCTGGAATCCGGACATAGTAATTTCATAACCATTCCATGAGGCTATTTTTTCACCTTCATATGTTTTTGCGTTTTGTTTGTATTCTTTTCGCTTACCTCGTTTAACCACTGAAAACAGGGCGGATCGAAGAACGCAATAGGGAGCAATCCACATGTCGTCATTAAAGTGTTCAGGTGTCCATATTTTACCTTCACTCAACTTCTTAGACTGAACTTCCTCAGCAATTGGATTATTGAATATGCTGATTTGCTCACCGGATTTACTTTTAATTTTTGCTATTCTTTTTGCTACACTTGCGGCAGAGTTCATCATCGGTCCTTATCTAAATTCTAAAGAATATATTCCACGCAGTTTTTTCACTGCTTTATCTGGCGCTCTTCTATGGTTATTACTGTCTGGCCTACATAACCAGTTACTAACAGATCGAGAGCTATACCCTGTTATTTCAGCAATTTCCTCAGTGCTCAGGTTATGTATAGCCTTAATCACAACAACTTGCGCATTATTAAACCCATACTTTGTTTCTATTAGCTCTTTCATAGTTTTAGTTATCATCGTTTTATTTTTCGTTATTTGTACAATAATTGAAAGAAGATAAAAATGCAATTTTTTTACAAGAAAAGGGTTTACATACACCCATTTTTTAGATATATTAAACTTAAGCCAGGCAAGACTGGTAGCAAAAAAAAAGCCCCTTAGTGCTGGCACACATAAGGGGCGGCGATTAAAAACCCTAACAAGGAAATCAATCATGAGTAATGATATACAAAACTCTGCTTACTTTCAATTAGACTCTACTGACATTCGCGACCTTGAGGTTATGCTCGGCATGCTTGAGAGTCATATCGGTCAATCTATCCCTGCAATCAGCCGCATTCTAAAAAAACTAGATACTCCTATTTCTCAATATCGAATCGTAAAAACGGGTCTTAGTTCAGCTAAGAGCGTCCGCCTGAATTAATCACTTACTTTTCAGTTTTTAGTTTTACAAATTCATTTTTGAGGGATAAGTCATGTCTAAAGAAAATAAAGCGCAAGCAGTCATCGAGTTCGTAAGCCAACCAGATCGCACTTTTACGATTGAACTAGACACAGTAGACAGCATGCTAAAGCAGCTTTTAGATCACGCTGGAAATTGTATCAACATCGACTTTGAAGCTGCGAAAGATGAGGCTTTTGATTTTCGTGCTTCATTTAACGCAGTGTTTTATGAGTTGGATTATGAGGTTGTTTCTTGTATCAATGCTCCTCTGCCTAAAACTCAACACTTCGGCTCTGAAAATACACTAGTTGAATTGGAATTAATTAAAGAAGGCTTAGAAGAATACGGCGATTTATTTAAGCGTTATTACCAGTGCAAACATTGTGAAGATGCAGAGCATGCGGTGGATATGATCGAAACCGCTGCAATCCTTGCAACAGCCGCTTAATTTGTGGGGCTTCGGCCCCTTCTAGGGAGGATTTAAAATGTACGCAACAAAAGAAGAGCAAATTGATTGGGCTGGCGCAAAGGTTATTGAGAGTATGCCGATTGATGAATACCACGCGCGGCCAGAGCTTAGTAGTAGCCAGCTTAAGTTAATTAATAAATCAATTCGACACTGGCGCGATGATCAAGAGAGCCTAAAAGAAGCCACCGATTGTATGTGCCTAGGTAATTTGGTTCATGCTTTAGTACTAGAGCCGGAGGAAGTTAAAAAGCGCTATGCTGAGCCTTTTATGGCTCCTAAAAATGCTTTAAGCAAAGTTGACGATATAAGGGCTTATATCCGAGATAAAGAGCTTCACAATCACCCATCTAAGTTGAAAAAAGATGAGTTGCTGGAACTGCTCAAAGAACAAGATCAAGATGCGCCAGTGTTGTGTTTGATGCAAGAGAAGTATGAACGTCAACACGCAGGTAAAGAGTTCGTGACCCCTGCAATGATGGAGCAAGCACAGTTTCTTGCTGACTCCATCAGAAACGGCCATCTAATGAGTCAAAGGCTTTTAGCAGGGGGTAAGCCTGAGTTGAGCGTTTTCGGCGAATTAGAGGGCGTTCCTGTACGTGTCAGGGCTGACTATTTGCACCCTACCGCGATTGTGGATATTAAAACCTGTCGTGACGAAGTTTCTGTTGAGCGATTTTCTAAGGTGGCCGTTGATATGGGGTATTACCTGAGCGCGGCGCTCTATATGCACGTCATCGCACAACAGACAGGAGTACAACGACCTTTTGCATTCTGTGCAATCCATAAGGCAACGGGTTATGTCGCTTATCACAAAATCGAATGGGGTTCTGAGGCTCACAGTTATGGCCTTCAACTCTGCAGAAATGCATTAGAGCGTTATAAGCAATGGCAAGCAGGTGATAAGAGTTTAGAAGAGTTTGCTTACGGTGCCCGAATTACTGACCTTCAAGTGCCTAAATACGAATTAAACAAAGTTATGGGGAAATAAAATGGAATTACAAACTCAAAATAAGCCTTTTTCTCTTGCGCCAACTAGTTTTGAAGGCGCATTACAGTTTGCTGAAATGATTGCACAGTCTGGCTTGTGCCCTACAAATTACAAGGGTAAAACGAACGATGTGTTTATTGCGATGCAAATGGGTGCAGAAATAGGGTTGCAGCCAATGCAAGCAATACAAAACATTGCAGTGATCAATGGTAAGCCTACGGTGTACGGTGATGCGTTAATGGCAATTGTTCGTTCTCATCCAGATTGTGAATCAATCAAAGAGGGTTACGACGAATCGAAAAAACTTTGCTGGTGCAAGGTGAAAAGAAAAGGCCAAGATGAGCAAGTGCGCTATTTTTCAATGCAAGATGCAGAACAGGCTGGGCTTTTAGGTCGTGGACCTTGGAAACAATACACACGAAGAATGCTGCAAATGAGGGCACGTTCTTGGGCGTTACGTGATGTATTTGCAGATGCGTTGTGTGGGTTTATGCCTAGAGAAGAGGTTGAGGATTATGAAATCAAAGACGTGAACTCCACCCCCACCGCTCAGGTTTCTACACCTCAAGTAGAGCCTCAACAAAGCAACGTCACCGACCTTAATTTAATTCTTGAAGGTCAAGCTTAGTAATTTTAATGCCCCTTAATTGGGGCTTTGGAGAGATCATGAGTGAAGACTTAAGACAAAAGGCTTATATCGTTTGCCTTGAGAATTATATCAGGCGCGTGCAAGAGCTTTTATTTCAAATAGCCAATGAGATTGACTTTAATCAAATGGCTCTTATCGAAGGTAACTTTTTTGACGCTGAGTTTTCTGAAAATGTAATGCCTGACATTAAGGACGCTCTAGGCAAGAGAGGTAAATTTTACTTGCCAATTGGGTATGAACTGGAAAAAAGAAAAGCGGGAGTGTAATGATGAAAATGTCAAAACAAGATTTTGAAATGCTCGGGCCTATTATTTGGAAAGCCCACGGTAAGGCGGTAAAGGATTTGCAAAATATTTCTGAGTCTATGTATGAGGAGCTTCAAAGTGACAATGATAAGTTGACTTGTATGCTTACTTTGGTTCAAGAGCTGGTTCGCTCTGTTGTTTCTGCTGGCTTCAAGACGTGTGACAACATCGACGATGAAAGCGAAGGCGAACGGTCTAAGCACATTTTATTCTCTGCTATTTCGCAAGTGCTGGCGCAGTCAGGCCATGAATACAATTTAAGGTTAAGCACGCAAATTGATACTACATGCCTTGCTTGGCCGATTAATTGAGGTGATTGTTATGTATGAGGAGATAGATATGTTAGTTTTGACGCGCAAAGAAGATCAAGCAATTTTCATCGGTAAGGACATCACGGTTAAGGTGTTGTCAGTATTAGGCAACCAAGTAAGAATCGGCATCGACGCGCCGCAAGAAGTGCAAATTCATCGAGACGATATTAAAAATAAACGGCCTAAACCAATTAAGGTGGCGGTGTGATTTAGGGGCTTGCGCCCCTTTTTGTTGTCTTGATTGAGAAAATATTTTAACCTGCGTTAATTTTTTGGTTGAAAATGTCTGATACTATTAGTAGAAATTTTGATTGTTGGGGGAAATAAATGCCTATTATATCCATAGCGTGTAGTAAGGGCGG
Organism: Piscirickettsia litoralis; assembly: GCF_001720395.1. Lineage (NCBI taxonomy): Bacteria > Pseudomonadati > Pseudomonadota > Gammaproteobacteria > Thiotrichales > Piscirickettsiaceae > Piscirickettsia > Piscirickettsia litoralis. Next base: position 9,328 of record NZ_MDTU01000005.1, on the reverse strand, counting down.
TGTTGGTAAGTCAACAATTGCAACAAGCTTAGTCGTTGCCCTTCAAGCTAAAGGCTATAAAACTATTCTTGTTGATTGCGATAGTCAATTCTCAGCAAGTGATTGGGCTGATGTTCGCGATGAAGATGAGAAATTGCCAAAAATAAAGCACGTCCAAAAGGTAGGACGTATAAAAACGACTCTGCAAGACTTACGTGATGAATATGACTTTATTATTGTTGATACTGGTGGGCATGATAGCTCATCGGAGTTAAGGCAGTCTCTTACCTTGTGTGATTTAGTTCTAGTTCCGCTAAGACCAAGCCAGCACGATGTAAATACGGTCGCAACGATGATAGACCTTATTGAAGATGCTCAAGAAGTTGCAAACCCTAATTTAAGAGCATTATATGTACTAAATGCTGTGAGTCCTGTAGCAAAAAGCAAAAAGCTTCTTGAGATAAGAACGGCGCTTGATGAGATAGATGAAATCGTTTTGTGTAAAAATCATTTGTGTCAGCGTGATGCATACATTCAGACAGCAAGTGATGGTCGTGGTGTAACTGAGATCAAAGATAAAAAAGCTAACGTTGAGTTTGAAGCTTTAGCGGCCGAAGTGTTGAAACAATTTAAGGGTAAGAAATATGGCATCAAGAGCAATTCAAATAAGAAGAAAACCAAAGCAAAAAAAGTTAGTTAAAGATATTGATGACTTCGTTGAAAGTCATAACGGTTTAAAGTCTGAGCTGTGGGCTGATGTTGAGGATTGTTTTCTTTCCCCGTTAAAAACAGATAGAAAAAATATTAGTCCAGAATATATTGCAGGACTTGCAGAGGACTTGAAAAAACGACAGATTAATGCAGTTGTCGCTAGAGAGTATGAAGGCAAGTATGAGGTTATAGCTGGAGAGTGTCGATATAGAGCGGCTAAAAGTATCAACATTAAGCTATTGGTTCGAGTTGTAGACTGGTCTGATGAAGAGGCAATTGCAACAATTATTTCTGAAAATGAGAAACGGGAAGACTTGTGTGATTATGAAAAGGCTTTGTTTTATCTTGATTGTAAAGGCAGCTTAAGTATTCGAGCATTTGCAGAAAAGCATAATCTAGATAGAAATTATGTTAATCGCCTTTTTAAGCTTGAAAAGATACCTAGCTCTGTTGAATCGGTTTTTCCTATGGTAGATATGAGTGCATCCCAGTTTGAAGAAATAGCTAGTAGAATTAAGGAAAATAGCTACTATGAGGATGTGTTTGTGGCGCTTGCTCCACTACTGTCTCAAATTGAGACACCTATCACTTGGAAGGCTTTTCTTGCAAAAGTAGACCGTAAGGTTAACCCTCCTGAGAGGCAACCAAAAAAGAAAATAGAGCGTTATGTTTTCAAGGCTAAGGACAAGGAAATAGGGAACATCAAGCCCACTGAAACGGGTTACTCTGTCACGATTAAAAAGAAAATGAATCAAAAAAATACAAGGCGTTTCAGCAAGAGCTTGAGGGATTGCTTGAAAAGTTTTCTTAATGGGTCCTAGGGGCGGCGTTACTTACGCTGTCCTTTCCCACACAATTACACCAGACCGCGCAGGGTCGAGACCATGAGAGTGCGGTTTGCCTCCACCAGTGTTGAAAGTGTAGTCATCGCTTTTATTGGCGGTTGTCGGCTTAACAACACCAACATCACTACCTCCACGCTGGATGTTTGAGTCGTTCGGAATGCCGTGATTATGTTCTGGCATTTCATCGATTGTGAGCGTGTGATCATTTGTTGCTGTGGTTCCTGCTTTTGCTCCTGCGCCGACTGCAAAGTTATTTGAGCCAGCGATAGCAAGTAAACGACCTGCATGGTCCGCGTCTATGTCGGTTATTTTTTTCCAGGTTATGCCTTTGCCTTGGTAAGGGGGAATTGCTTTATCGTTGAAGGTAATCCAGAGAGCACCGACAGGGTGAAGTTGATTAAGGTCTACTTCTACTTTGAGGCTTCCGTCTGAGTTTTGTGTACGGTTTAAAGTATCGCTTTTAATTCCTGTGGGTGAGTTATCGTTGCGTATCCACGGCTTGTAGGGTTTATCTGCTGGATTATCTGAGCTAGAAATAACTTGAGCGCGTGTAAAGGTTTCTCCGTTGTCTCTGATTGCAAGCTGGCCTGTGACCTTGTGTTGTTTGTCATCAAGGAAAAGGTTAATACCTGTAAAGAATACATTCCCTCCAACTGGCTGATTTTGTGCGCTGTATGAGCGTATGAATTGAGTTTTAGTTGCGCCATTCCAGTTGTATATGTTGTTGCAGTATTGTTCTTTAGTGACAAGTTGCGGCGTGATTAAAATCCAATCTGACCAGGTTTTGCCATCGCGTGATAGCATCCGGCAATATTTGTTATGACTTGAGTAGCTGCCATCTTCAAAGCCAACAAATTCCTGGTAACACCCTGGGTTGTCACTGTATGGATAGACAGACAAAATACCCAAGCTTGAAGGTGTGTTTTTCCAGCCGTAGCCCGTGCCAGAATAATGCGCTGCTTTATCCTTAAAGCTGTTTGCATCACCATTTGCAATCTCGATTGTTCGAGCATCGTTCGCGACCATTGAATAATCGATGCGCTGCCAAGAAGTCCAGCCTTTCCCTGTGGTGTATTGACGCACAAAAGTAGGAGCGGTGTTATCTGTAGCAAGGCTGGTAATGGTTTGCGTTAAATCATCAGAATCAGGCACTCTAATAACATGACACGTCCACCAATGACCTTGGGTTGATCCTAAGCTTGGCCCGTTTTTCATGGAGGTGTTTTTGCAGACAAAAAAGCCGGTACTATTGACTAGATTCCAATCGCCTAAATCATCGACTAAAATGCCACACGTCACGTTGTTATAATCCTTGGCAACAACGGGGGAGTCTACTCTACGCCAATCGCCAACAGTTCCATCGCTGGAAATAAGACGCGACCATGTGCTGTGCCCTGTGCTGCTACTTTCTGCGTAGGTGGTCCATGTCTGCAATACGCTATTGTTGTCGGTGTATTCGAGAACAGTGAGCCAGCCATAACCATATTGAGGGACGTTTTTCATACCTGTTTTCGTCGCGCAGTAAATACCGGTTTTTTTGATTGTGTTTGCATCAGAGCTTGCGGCGTTAAGTGGTTTGCCGTTGTATTGAACTAAAGGAAATGACGCGCTTTGTTGTGTGGTGTTATCAGCAAAAACTAAACCTGATTGTACTTTAAACGGATTGTTAGAAATAACTTGAGAGTTGGTTGCTTTAAATACCGTAGAGCCAGCAACATTAACATCAACCTCGCCGTTTTGACTTTTAACCGCAACTGAGGAGTTCCCCCAATTAATTTGATGCGAGGCTGTTTCGTTTATCCAAGTTCGCTTATCGACGATGTTAGTGATTTGGGTCGCGTCTGTAGTAATGTCGTAGAGTTCAACATCATTTGCATCGTCAGAAAGCGGTGAGGTTGTTGCTTTGACTTTGGTATCAGTTAAATCAACATAGACGATATTTGTTTTATTCGCGGTGAGTGCAACGGTTCCGGCTGGCACTGTGATTGATTCATTGTTCTGTGTCACTGAGCCTTGCAGATAACCAAAAATGAGGCCTGTTGTTGTCGTTGCATCCTTGCCGAAGTTAAACGGTAAATAGCCAAACGACTGCGTGACTTCATCAACGTAACGAATCCACTGTGCCACACTTCTAAAAATATAATTGAATTTATTAAACTCTGGCTTATCTCTGAATGCATAGCCGTAGTCGATAAGCTTTTGTGGAATTTCTTCAACGTTGGGCTGGCCGCTAATCGGGTCAGTGCAATCTTTCATTGCAAAATCGGGGTAAGTGGTTGGGCGTTCTAAGCTCATAGTGTTCCTATTAATTAAGTAAAAATTCTGCGGTAACACGGCCCTCATCAAAGCCGCTTGAAATATCGTCGAAGCCGAAGGGGCTGCCGCCTTGAGTGGTGAGCCCATAATATTGAATCCCGCCCCCGATGACTTGCGCGACAAGTTGCATATTGCTAGGCGTTGCGTTTTCGCCGTCGAAAAAGACTTGCACCTGGGCTGGTCCGTGGTTGTTTTCTCGAAATTGGATGACAGAAGAGGCCGTGATTTGTTTTGCAACGAAAGAGATATCTCGCTCGCGGCCCTGACTTGTGTTAATTGCAATCTGCAAATAAATTGCACGGCGGTAATTGTCATCTTTTAAGCCGTTGCGTTGGCAGCCCACATCATAGCCGACATCGTCAAGCTGCTTGCCTGTTGCATTATCAATGTAGCGTTTGGTCAGAAGGTCGATAAATGTTTGTTCTGAACTCTGCAATGCGTTGGTTAAAACCTGGACTAGTTTTGTATAGTTGTCTTTGCCTTTGAATTGTTCGAGGGTACGGCTTAAAGCCAGTGCATTGTGATCAATTTGGGTGATCGTCGTCATCTTCTTTTACCGTGATATTGGCTGATTTAAAAACTGCAATCGAAACGCGGTCAATCGGTATTTTCTTTTTGCTCCAAGGTTGCTCAATATCGGTTTTCATAGTGAGGTCGATATATTCGATGCCTTCGGGAATTGATTTATAAATCGCTGCCACGAAACGCTGGGGAATAACATCAACATTAACAGTTAAGGTATTGCCGTAAGCTAGAGCTGCATTCAGAATAGCTAAGTTGATGTCGGCAGGCATGGCCTCTTTATCTTCTTTAGCGAAAATAATATCAATGTAGATTGGTATTTCTGTTGGTCGTGAGAAACGGCTAAGCTGGGTATCGCCGTTTGAGTCGGTGACTTTCAATTCGATGCTGCCGTAAGTAGGAATACCGCCCGATTTTTCGTTAAAGATCGTTTGTGCAATTTCTTGTTCATTTCCGCCTAATACAATGGCGCTAATGCTGTGAGGGGGTAAATTATTTGCATCGGTCTGGTCTGTGGTGTTTTGAAACACATAAGCGTTTGTGACTCCTTCTAGTTGTCGAACGGCAGCGGATATTGCATCGACAGAACCCGAACCTAAAATCTTTAAACTGCTATTTCGCCTTAAAAGAATTTCCGTGTCAGATTCTTTCTCACGACCTAGGATAGCCGCGCTTGGGTTAGTGGAGCTATCCCAGCCATACACGGGGGTTTTAATTTCAGTCAGGCTGTTTTCTGGTGCGCTGATAACGCCGTAATCTAATGCTTCAACTGTGGCGATGATGCTGCATTTTTCAATGCTGAGTCCTGCGCTGGGTTCGGTTGAGAACGTCGAGAGTGTGCCATTGGCTTCAACCGTAAAAACACCTGAGCCTTTAAATAATGCGGTTAGTTTATCGGAGGTGGTATTTATTTGTGCTGCAAGTTTTCCTGCAATGTCATCGACCGTATCGTTTTCTTTTGCGATGTAGCTGTATTCGACTTGATCAATATTGAGATAGTAATTATTGCCTGGGATGTGCGTTGCTACGAGAACCTGCAGAAAGGTCGCATTGTTATAGCCAATCGTTTGATCGTTGGTGAGTTCAAAAAGCTTTGCTGTGTTTTCTACGGCGATTTGCGAGCTTTTTGGAATGCTCACGCCCGTGTTACCGGTTAGAATACATTTTGCATTGGACTTATTCGCTCCAAGGCGTTGAATGCCGACACGGGCACAGCAATCAGTGAGATTTTTATCTTGGGCTGTATACGCATTTTGAGCATCGTAAGTTGCAGCGCCGAGTTGGTAGATTTGGTAGAGCTGTGCTGAAACAATGTTAAAAAGCTGACCTAGCACTGTATAGGTTTCAGCTTGCACCCCTGAACCCCACAAGGACTGTGCGTCTGTTACCATGCTAGAAACTAGATCGTCTTGTGTCGGCAGTGTCAGGCCCGTGTCAGTTAAATAGCTGCTATTAGCCACTCACTGTTACCTCCGTATTATCACTTGCAAGAATGCGAGCGGTGTAGGTGTACTTGCGTTTTGCATTATCAATGGATGATGTGAACTCTAAAATTGTGCTCACCTCACTCTCTTCTAAAATGGCTTTTTTGAATATTGAATCGATAACATCAGCGGTAACTTTATTACCGAGGATATTTTGAAAGTAGGGAATGCCTGCGGTGTCATCTAAAAACCATTCGCCCTGAAATGTGTTTAATTTAATGCTGAGGCGTTGGGCTAGGCTGTCAGTTAAATGTAATGACAGAGAACTAAAATCAATATCGTGATCATCATTAAGTAAAAAGTCGGTCATAGTAAAGCCTTAGGCTTACACGGTAAGCCGAGTTTGTGTGATTTTTTGCAAATATATTGGGCGACTAAAAGGCGTTGTTTTGGCGTGGTCGGTATTAAGCTGTTTTCGTGGTATGGATTAAACTTATTCAGGTTTGCTGGTTTTCCCTCCGCCTGGCTCAACCCCACCGTGAGTATGAGATTTACCGCTAATACCACCCGCAATAACATCCGTTGTGCCGGTGATGGTTTTATCACTGTTAATATTTCCTGAGCTGTGAACATCGCCTGAAAAGCTCGAGGCTTTCGAGCCTGCGCTTGCGGTTAATGCTGGCGTGGTTAAATTACCCGTAATTGCTACGTTGCCTTTAAATTGGCTGAGTGGTGCTGTCACCGTGAGTTGTTGGCTTGCGTTAATATTTGCGTTGATTGTATTGATTGTGATTTGCTTAGGTGCATTAATCACGATACTGCCATCGGGTTTTAAAATAATCTGATTGCCAGAGAATTTAAGTTCCGTGTTAACGGGATCAGCGTCAAGAGTTTTGCTATATGGGTATAAACCAGGAATAAACACAGCATCCGTATAGTTGTGCTTATGGTTCCCTAATGGCTCCGCTTCGTCATTGTTACCTGTCATCCACTGATCGATAGATCGTTCGCAAAAAAATAACAGTCCGGTGTCGCCTTGCTTAGCTGGGAAAGATAAAAGCCCACCGCCTGCGCTTGGAAACATGACAGGAATATCGGTTATTACTGGCATCGAAAAAGAACGCCCGTCACGGAGTTTTTTCTTAATGACTGGCTGAATGTTTGCTTTTTGTGTTGCCGCGTCATAGGAGGCAATACGGCCAGGAATGGAGGTATGCACATCACAAAGGCGAGACTCTAAAGCGGCGTGCAAGACCTGTTCAAGCGTGTTCATTGTTGATTGCCTCTAATGTTGCTAATGTTTTCCAGTTTTTGCCAAGGGTTTCCCCTCTGTGGTTGATTTTGCTGACTCGATAAAAGCTATTGATATATTGCGTTTCAACTTTGACAATCGAGTGCGGCACAATGCGAGGATTGACCAAGCTTGTAATTTGCAGGCCGTTATTCGGTATGTTTTCACGCTCTAAGCCGTTCGGATTAAATGCAGTGATGCGTGGCGAGTCAATTAAACCCGTGTCTGGCGTTAATAAAAGCGCCTGTCTTTGTGTGTTGGTTCTCAGTGCCGAGCTGATATAAATCACGCCATCTTGTATTGAGAACTTCATAAATAAGCTGCCTAGTAGCGTTTGAAGCGCATCACGTGTTAAGCCAGCCACATAATAACCGTTAGAGAAAATGTGACGGGTTAACGTGTCTTGGTCTGTAATTTCGCTTTTGGAAATACTACCATCAGCCGTTAAATCTTTAATTAAGCTTTGAGCCACTTGTAAGGCATTGGTGCCCGATGGGAATGTCGAAAAAGAAAACGTTTCTTTTAAGGGCATGTAGCCATCACTACACTGGATGAGTGTTGCGCGACTTGCTTGTTCTCTGTGGGTATCAAAGCCGCTCACTTGGCCAGCGAATAATGTGACAAGGGGCTGATCATCGTAAGCAACAGACAATATCAACGCTAAGCCTTTTTTTAGCTTGCTAATGTCTGAGTCGTTCAGATTGTAGACGGTTATATTTGCTTTGTTTTGATCTGAGCTTTCATCGGTTTTAGTAATATCAAACTTGATATTCAGTTCGGTGATTTCTATGCCCGTTTTACCAGCTTCGCCGATTTTTAAGGACCATTTTCGATTAAACTGCTTCATTTATTTCATCTTGTGTTAAATAAAAAAGCTTAAAGTCTGTACCGAGATTGTTACGTGTCGGTGGTTCATATTGATTTGCGGTATTGATACCGACCAGCTCTCCAGAGATAAAATTAGTGAGTTTGTACCTTTGGATAAGTGGCGAGTAGGGTAATAATTTTAGGCCGCTTAAGATGGCGTTTCCGTCGGTGTCAGCTATCGATATTCTCCAAGTTTCATCCCGTGTGTTCCAACGGACATCAAACTTGTAGGCGGTGCCTTCAAGGGAGGTTGTTTGTGTGTAGTTTGGTAATTTGCTGCTTAGAGGTATTTCTATCATTTAAAATAGACCTTTAGTAAAGCTTATTGCTTTTGTACCGAGTTGATATTCAAATGTTCCTTTTTCAACAGGCTTTGCAGCTACATGACCTAAGTCTGCTTTTTTCGAATTGTCATCTTTAGTCTTTTGGTCGGCGATATTATCGGGAACCGTTGTGGTCTTACTAACAACCTTTTTAATGATCTCAAGTTTTAACTCAACAAATAAGCTGTCGCCTGTCTCTGAGTCACTTTTAATATCTAAGTCGGCAATGGCTGCATTATGTACTTTTTGCTCATTATTGATTGCAAGAGTGACTGTTTTTCGGCTTTCCCAAAAATCGACGAGTATTTTTTCAGCATCTTGTGGTGATGTGTATTTATGTGTGACAACTTCACCTTTCTTAAGGCTGCTGGTAATGTCGATTGAATAAGGGGCTAGACTAGATAAAAAGGTGATTGGAGAGGCTGATACAATCCCTTTGATATTAATCACTGGGTTTTCATTGATAATATCATCGGTGATCGGCGAACCGTCCTCAACAGGAAACTTTGTCACCTTATTTCGATATTTTTTGTGCTTGGAATCTAGAAAGTCAATGTAAATTGATTTCTTATCTAAAAGTAATGTCGCCCCCATCGTTACTCCTTATTTGTATATCGTGATAATAATTGTGAGTGTTGCTTGTTCTGCATTTGATTCACAGTGTCCTCTATTATTTCAGCCATTGACCTTGATTGCTCTTGTGTCGTTCCTGCAGCAACATTGAAGCTAAAATTAAACGTGTTTTGCGGTGCTAAGCTAATGGCTTGAGTTGAGTGTGTATTGTGGGATGTTGTTTGTTGTAATAAACGAGGCGTACTTAATGAAACAGCATTTTGTTGAAGGTGTGCAACATGACTTAATGCTGCCTCGTGCAATTTCTTTAATCTTTGCTGTGGGGTTGTAATATCGTATATTTTTTGACTCTGTGGCCCTGCTCCAAATAGTTGAACATTTTCAGGCGTTGGGCTTGCAGTAGATACCTCCATTGCTGCGCCTGCGGTAGGGAGAGCGAACAAAGGAAATCTAGCTAAGCCAAGCTCAACACCTTTA
>NZ_MDTU01000004.1:152593-156432 GCF_001720395.1 Piscirickettsia litoralis | reverse complement strand
AATATTCATTGCTGGAACGATGCAATTGCACAGATTTTTTGTGCCTAATGTAAGGTAATATCCATTTTATTTGGCACTATGAAATTAATGTGATGGTGCCGTCTAGACAGATAAATCAATAATAAAAAAATCATATTTTTTTATATGTTTTACGAAAGACTTTAACACTATATTCTATCAATACAGAGACAGAAATTTTGAGTTGTCATGCCATGTTCAATTTAATTTTTAAAATTTGTTAATTTAGGAGTAGAATTATCGATTGTGTCACAGTTTGCGCTGACAATGAAAGAAAATCAAAAAAAATAAATGAAAAATTGCTCAGCGCCAAAGAGCGTAAACTTTATGAAATGATTAAGAATTATGAATGTAAAAAAAATGTAGGGAGTAGCTCACCGTTTTGAAATTGTTATAGTCTATGTTACATACATTGTGAAATAATGAAAGGTAAGTGAACACTGGCTTTGACCCGAATTTTTAGAGACTCGTTCTTTTAACTTCGCACTTAAAGGCCTTACGTATTTGGGTAAATCTATTCAAATTACACTTATCGAGGTTTAATCACCACTATAGATTATATATCCAACAGATATCCTTTTGGTGATCCATAAATTTTTGGACAAGTAATTTAGACATATTTACCTTGTTATGATGAAGTTGCGAAAGTCACAGCCCTGTGGTTACCCTGGGAGGGTATCTAAAGATCTAGAGTCACTTACTGAGTGTAAACTGCTTGTTATACGAATTGACCCTCGCTTTCAATCAATCACTCACAGCGGTGTACATGTTGTTAAGCATGTTGATGAAGATGAGTTTTTAAAGGTGTATACCAGGAACGTTAAGGCAATTTTTGATTTGAAGCCAACAACTCAACGCATTCTTCAGTATTTGATGACGGAATTACAAAAAACACCAAACGCAGATGCAGTTTATCTAGCTTGGGTAGGAGCCGAACAATACTTTACTGAGCACCACATCAATGTGTCCAGAACGCCTTTTCAAAGATCACTAAAAGAACTTCTTAAAAAAGGATTTGTTACTGAAAGCACGAAGCCAAATATGTTTTGGTTCAACCCCCATTTATTTTTCAATGGAAACAGAATGACCTTTGTTCATGAATACCGTATGAAAAAAACAATTACTGATGAAGAAAGTTAAACCCTAAATCGAGGATCGAGGAAAATGACGAAAAATGACGAAGAGGACGAAGAGCACGCTTACACGTTGCAAGCAACGTAGCGTGCAAAAGTGCCATTTTTTTGGTAATGAAAAGCTATTAAAAGAAGATGCAAGAAGCACATAAGGGATGGTGCCAAAATTAAGGAATGTTTTTAATGAGGACCTTGCCCTTATTACGTCAAAACGATAGCAAATCGTTGGTTTTTTTACTGGTTATTTTTTTGACTGGTATTGCTGTAGCTCTGCAGTTCTCGACCTTAAGCCTATTTTTGGCCAATGATATTAATGCTAATTCTTTGTTGATAGGTCTTTTCTATGCCGTGAATGCGGTGGCTGGTATTCTAGTCAGCCAATTGTTAGCAAGCTACTCGGATAATAATTCGGCACTCAAGCAGATAATCATTAGCTGCTGTATTGCTGGAGTTCTTATGAGCACCCTCTTCGCCTTTAACCGCAACTATTGGCTTTTATTGATCTTTGGAGTATTGCTCAGCAGTATCGCCTCCACGACCTCTCCTTTGTTGTTTGCTCATGCCAGAGAGTACACAAAACAACAGAAAAAAGACTCGAATATGTTTATTACAGTCATGCGGAGCCTGTATTCTTTGGCATGGGTGGTTGGTCCACCGATTTCCTTTGTTATTGCCATCGATTATGGTTTTTTTTTCTTGTACCTTGTCGCTACAATAATGTTTCTATTTTGTACGTTGGTGGTAATGCTGAAACTACCTAAAAGCACAAACCCCAAATTTACCCAAGCTCACAAGATCAATGTCTGGGAAAACAGGGATGTGCGCTTGTTGTTTACGGCTTCCACCCTGATGTGGACCTCTAATAACATGTACCGTATTAGTATGCCGCTTTATGTTTTTTACTCTCTCCATCTGAATGAAAAACTGGCAGGAATCATGATGGGAATTGCCGCATGTGTGGAGATCCCAGCAATGCTGGTAAGCGGTTACTACACTCGTAAGATAGGCAAACATAACATGATGCTGATCTCCGCCAGTGCAGGTATCCTCTTCTATGGCGGTCTATTGTATTTCCATACTCAAAATCAACTCCTCGAAATTCAACTGTTTTGTGCTATGTTTGTTGGCATTCTAGCCAGTACAGGCATGTGCTATTTTCAGGATTTATTGGGACATGCACCTTGTATAGGTACTACACTGTATAGCAACACGATGAAGGCAGGAGCTGTCATCAGCGGTGTGTTATCTGGTGTAGTGACAAAGTGGTTCGGTTTTCATGGTGTATTTGAAACATCTTTGCTCCTGATAATAATCAGCCTTATCTGTTTATCGAAAATGGACAAAGGTAAATGTTACAAAACGTAACCCAACTAGAGAAATCTAGTAGTAAATTTAACCAACTTTTTATCGTCGAATGCTCTTTTTCAGTTGATCAATTATGGCCGTTAAAATTTCAAATTCTTCACTCAAAGAGGTGAATTTTTGGCTTTTCTGCGATTCTGTAGATTACACTGCAAACATATCGTAGCCCTGCAAATCTAACACCAATCTCTGGAACAACGACTCCGTTTTAAAAAAACCATAACAGCGCCTTTTAATGACTTTAATTTTATTATTGAGCCCTTCAACAAAACCACTATTTTCTCGATCTTTAAAATAGTTGATAATACAGCCTTTATATTTGTTAAGTGTTGTAATAAATAAATTAAAACAAGTGAGTCCACTTTTTTCTACAGCAGTGATCCATCGGTCAATTTTGGCCATGGCTGATTTTCTATCGCTGTGGGCATTAAATATATGTGTTAATTTTAAAGCGTAATGATGAGCCTTTTTCAGGAGTGGTGAATGTTTGTAGAGTAACTCAAATTTATTTTTATCGGCCTCAGTTAGGCATTCATACTGCTTACGCAATATCCACATCATCCCATTATAGCACTTCCCTAACACTTTGACTTGTAAGATAATCGTAATAAACAGAGGAGTGTTTATTATGCCAGCAGCTTACTCAACAGACCTTCGAATGAAAGCAGTAGAAGCTTATAAAAAGGGAAAATACCACCAAGCAGAGATCGCAGAGCAATTTGGTATCAGTATAGCCACTTTAAATCGATATTGGAGGGCCTATAATGCTCACGGAGATTTATCACCTAAAAAATACCATCATGGCCGCCATGCAGTTTTATCTGGGAATAACCTAAACGATGTTGCTAAGCTAATTGCAAATAAACCGGATGCAACGATTGCTGAACTCTGTGAAGTATACAACCAAACACATGAGATTCCTGTCGGAAGAAGTATGATGCATCGAGCTTGCCAGAAACTAAAGGCCAACTACAAGAAGAAGTCTAAAAGAGCTTCTCAGCAACAGACAGATAGGGTAAAAAAAGCGTAATGAATTTGGCCGAATGATAAAAACCTTAAATAAAGATCTTATTTTCCTTGATGAGTCTGGGTGTTATTTGAACATGACACGCCATTATGCCAGAGCTTTTAATGGTGATCGTGCGATTGAGTATGCTCCTTTTAGGGATACAGCGAAATATTCTGTTATTGGAGCAATCGGGGTTGATGAAGTCAAGGCGGTTGGCTATGGAAGCTGGAATACAGACTCTCGCATCTTCATAACATTCATCAAGGAATTATTATTGCCAAAGCTCAATAAAAACCACGCGGTTATTATGGATAATC
>NZ_MDTU01000004.1:146381-149755 GCF_001720395.1 Piscirickettsia litoralis | reverse complement strand
TGGTGCCGAAGTCTATCATCGTGAATTGAAGCAAACGTGTGGTATTGAGTGTTGTCAGGCTCGCACTGGCCGGGCACAAAGAAATCACATTGGTTTAGCGATTTCAACGTGGATTGATAAATACCTGCGTAAAGTGAATGAAAAAATCAGTTTTTATCAACAAGACTGGGATGTCATTAAAAGTGGTATTAGCCGATCGATGAGAGCAATTTTAACAACTTAGCCTAAAAGTGCGAAACTTGTGTCTATATAATTTTTCTTCATGATTAACATATATACATTGATTCGGCCTTAACTTATCATGATTCTTATTTTGGGCTATATTTGTTATGATGCTAAAAAAATAAAGAGCAGTGTATTTTTCCCATTAATTGTAGTTTCGTCCATTTCCTTTGCCTCAGATCATAGCTTGTGGATAGTGAACAATACAAATCAAGATCTGTACTTGAATAATCTAAAAATTCCAGCTCATTCAACGGCATCAAAGTTAATGCTTAATGCCACCACCGTGAGTGATCTTGGAGTGATTCATACAGCAACCAGTTCGAATGGACCGTCTGTTTATTTTGATCCAGCCGCTTCTAGTTCAGTCGGAACTGATATTTCGCCAATATCAGAGACTGTGGATACGAGAGATAATATGCTAGCTTCTATATTGGGCAATAATGATACATCGGCATCATCAAACCCTCAAGCTTTCGGAAGTACTAATATTCAGATTGTTACGTACAATCCCCCTAACTTTTCTTTCTCAGGAACGGAATTAACTTTAAATGTAAATGGAGGCTCGTATAATCAACCAACTTTAGCATTGAGTTGGCCTACACCAAGTAGTGTGTACTCTTCTGTAGAAAGTAAATCAGCTACTGTTAGTGCAAGTGGATTGGGGGATAGTACTCAATTGCTTGAAAAAGGGCCTGACTCTATGAGTACCACTCCTGGTAGTGTCCAGGGCGAAGTCACTTATCCTCTTGATATTTCTTCTGGTGAGAGTCAAGTCTTTCAATTTAAATGGTGGCTCCACCTCAATCTTGATCAGTTTTTGCCTCTGAAATATTCAAGTTCATCAGTTCCTCCTAATGCTATTTCAGGGGATTATCTATTAGAAATAAACAGTGCTCCAACAAATACATCAGACGTTAAAGACTTCTATATGTTTGGTGATAGTTTAAGTGATAATCATATGCTATATGGTTTAAGCAATGGCAGTATGCCGAGAGGAGATTATTATGATGGAAGGTTCGCTAATGGAGAAAATTGGGTAGATTTACTTTCGATGTTAGATGGTATTCCAATGTATGATTATGCTGTTGCTGATGCGAATATCATGCCTATAGGTTCTCAATCTGATAATTATCATCCCTCTGATGATCTTGTGCAGGAGGACAAATACGGTATTCCTGTAGTTGCTGGCGCAAATGACAACCCGAATATACCTGATTTAATGGAAGAACTAGATGCAGCAAATCCCTCCATGTCTAAGAAAATTTCTGAGGGACAGCAAATTGTTATAGGAGTATTAATGGGTGGGGATGATTTTAAGCACATTTTTGATGAAAATGACTTATCTCCGTCTGACGAGATAACCACCAAAGACGCTGAAGATGCAGCTGACACATTAGTAGATGATTTATCGGCAGAAGTAGCCCAGCTAGAGTCTCTTCCCTCTAGTTCTGGAAAACCTCAACCTATTATTTTTGTGGAAGAAGTTCCCAATTTTCAACTGGCCCCGTTATTTCGCAATACTCCAGCAGCTGAGCTTTTTTCGGAAGTGTTTAATAAAACTGTTGCTTCAAAGCTAAAAAGTAGCCCACTAAATTATGTGCTTGATGACTCAGCAAAATCTGTAATAGATGCACTTAATGCTAATCCAACTATGTATGGAATTAATTCAGATGGCCCTTCTAACGTTAGTGACAACATATTGTGGGGCAATTTGTCCAATGGTAATTTTAATGATTATAATATACTAGGTTTTACTGGCTATACTAAATCGGATGGTGGATCGCCTTGTAATAGACAGTATGATTGTCTGAGTTTAGATATAAATATTGCAGGAGAGTTGGGCTACAACAGAGAGAATGCAGGAAAGACTATGTTTGCGGGTTACATGCATCCTTCAAGCAAGGTATACGCACTCTCTGCAGATGAAGTATTTTATAATTTATCTAGGAATATGACGAGCGATGGGGACACAATAATAGATTCTTCAGCATTTAAAAATGATAAATTACAACAAGATATACTTTCTTATGGTGGAGTGTTAAATAGCGAGGCTATGTCTTCCTCAGATATAATTGATCAACTAAATTGGGCAAGGGAGTCTCGGCCTGATTGGGCTAATGGATATAATTATAATACAAATGCTTTCATGCATAATCTGTAAGAAAAGCTCTTACATGTGGAGTACTACTTTTTATCAACTTATTTTGTAAGATCAGCTGTTTGATATCAGTATGTATTTAGTGTTTTATTTTAGGTTATCAAGGTGATTACACGATGATTAAAGGGTTGAATAAATTAAGTGTTTTGGGTGCTATTTTTATTAGTTGTGCCAGTTACGCTAATACAATAACAACTATTATTAATGATTATTCAGGCCCATTGTACATGTATGATCTTAGTTCTTCTAAGCAGATTCACCCTATAACAAAAATTAACCCCAATGTAAGGTACACACTCACAAGAAGCCCCCATTCTCCTGACACATACTATATTTCAAAAAAGCCTTTAAGCAATGTATCTGATGCTGATTTGGTTCTTGATGT
Source organism: Piscirickettsia litoralis (assembly GCF_001720395.1). Taxonomy (NCBI): domain Bacteria; kingdom Pseudomonadati; phylum Pseudomonadota; class Gammaproteobacteria; order Thiotrichales; family Piscirickettsiaceae; genus Piscirickettsia; species Piscirickettsia litoralis. The sequence continues at coordinate 146,987 of NZ_MDTU01000004.1, read as the reverse complement.
GAATCAAGGTGTTTCATATATAGGTTTGAATGAGTCTGTTGGGGGGTCAGAAACATTGGGTGTACAAAATAATAGCAATATCCCTTTTTCTCTCTCTTGTCCGAGTTATCAAAACAACCATGGCGATGTTAGCAATTCTGTCACTTTGGGAAAAGGGGATGCAGGAAGTGGAGATAATCCTCCGCAGTGCTATACTATTTCAACAGCGGACTCTGATATGATGAGCATAACTTTTGATAATACAACCAGCATTAATTACTATCTTTATGAAAAGGAGTCAGGAAATTTAGTTCTTGCTGGTATCATCAATCCAAATAGCGATAATACGATACTATATCGGCAAGCGTCTACTGGTGGAATTTTTTATCTTTCTGAGGAAGACATACCAACAAACCTTCCCGTAAAAGATGTAAATCTTAAATTTAATTTTTATAAAAGTAGTGATAATAATAAAGAGATACTGGATACCATTATAAACTCTAATTTAAATGTTAGTCTTTCTTGTGCTAACAGTGTGTCTGCTTCCAATTATATAAATGATACCATTGAAATTATTGATGGTTCGTCGTCTAGCCTTCCTATTTGTGATACCACATTGTAGAGGGC
>NZ_MDTU01000004.1:140943-142321 GCF_001720395.1 Piscirickettsia litoralis | reverse complement strand
CGGTGCCAATAATTTAAATCACTCCTCTAGGCGACAATATATTTACGCTCTCGGTGGTGCTGCTTACATACATTTACATCATATTATTTCTTCCTCATCCCAGTACAATAAACTTGCCCTTCTTCAAAAGTAACTCCTTTAAAAAAATGTTCCTGAGCAATTCTCGCAAAGTCTCTTTTATTATTTATTAGTGTATTTCTCAATTTATTTATCAGACCATGACGGTACATATAAACAGTATTTAATTTTAGTCCTAAAATATTGGAGATATCTATGGGCTTTATCGAAGGAAATTGAGCAAACATGCATAGCATTTTCATATCTGTTGGGCTTAAAGTTTCACCATGATATTCCATGGTTGGCAAAGTTAAAAATATTCTATTATTAACGAGCTGATTGATGCCTAGATCAGTTTCATTAATAATTCCTACTACTTCACCAGAATTAATTAAAGGTATTTTGTTATTTGTTACAATACCAAAAATATGTTTTGTTGAAAAAACAGCGTGGCGTGTAATTTTATTTGTACTACCAATTAAGATATTATATCTATCTTTGATAACTTGGTTCATAAATGAAATTTTAGGCGTGACAGTGATAAAGTCAACCACCTTTTTCCCCAGAACCTCTTCTCGATTTATTTTACAAACTGATTGATATAACTCATTGATAAACATTATATTTCCATCGTTGTCCACTATAGTGTAGAGTTTTTGTTCACTAAAATCTAACAACTCGTTCTCCTTACGTAAAATTAACGCCAATATTTGAAGTATCATGATATATGTTGAAGCAGTATAGCTGATAATCTTTTCACTTAACCTGATATAACTATTACTAACTACTATTGTGGTCTGTGACTATAAATTATATTTCGCATACTCGCTCCCCTTTTTCTTTCGTACTGCTCTAGTTCTAGATCATTTGCACAAAACGAATTAATTTTGTATCTCATAGAACATAAAAACCTCATATCTTTAAAGTTGTTTCAAAAATACTCATCAGTTCATAATCATAAACACCACTATCTAACACGGCAACGACAAATCATCGACTGTTCCTATCATTTGACGCTTTCTTTTCTTAATTTGACAACTCCGCATCCAGTATCTCAATGGGCTTAAATTCCCCATACTTGATACTACAGCTGGGTAATGATTTTTAACACTTCTTCTAGTTAGGCAACTCGGTTCTAAATTCTTGCCTACCTCAGCATAGTAACTTCATGTTTGTCGTTACCTGACTCATATCGTGAGGATTAAGGGTTTAGTGTTCAGCCCAGCCACACATCAAAGAAGAAATTATACTAAAGACTGACAGAAAAAACACCTAAAACATTCGATACAAGCCATGGAGAAGGCACCCATAAGGGGCACCG
>NZ_MDTU01000004.1:133284-134605 GCF_001720395.1 Piscirickettsia litoralis | reverse complement strand
TCAACAACCCAACGATGAATCGTTGAATGATCAACTTGAATACCACGCTCAGCCATAAGCTCTTCGATATCACGATAGCTTAGCGTATAAGCGATGTACCACCGAATGGCCATCATGATCAGGTCTTTCTTAAAATGACGGCCGCTGAAATTGATCATGACTACACCTTAAACAAAAATCAGCATTATACCATCAGCTCAAATTGAGATAGAACCATAAAAATTGCCATATATTTCTGGCTTAGAGCTGCAATAAGTTATAATGGATTAATCCATTATAAACTGGCCTATCAGACATCAATCTGAATATTTTTTCTATTTCTTTCATTGGTATAAACCAGCGCTTTTCAGTTAATTCATAAAATCCTAATTTTGAATAAAAAGAGGTTAGTTGTTTAGAGGTGTTTTTTAAATCAACAATGACAGCGCAAAATATCGAAGGCATTCCAAATATAGCTGTTTTAAATGCGTGGTGTATTAAAAACTTCCCTAAGCCTTGGTCCTGAAAATTTAGGTCGACGGCTAGTTTTCCTATAAGCAAACAATGATTTGGCCGCTTTGGAAGTCCTTTAATATTTTGGAAAACGTCAGCATTTATAGGGGATATTGAGTAGTAACCTAGAATAGTTGATGGGTTGGTGGAGTCTATAGCACAAAAAGTGTCCCCTGTTTTTGTTTTCTGAGCTTGAGTAGCATATCTTTTTAAGAATGTGTTGATTTCTGGTTCACCACAATTAAAATCGTTACGATTATGCTTTTTTGGATTTAGTCTTTCTATGGTGATAGTCATTTAGTTTTTCTTGTAGCCCATCATGGTTTAAATGATCTGTTGTCATAAAGTCTTTTAAAGCTTTATTATCTTTAGCTGGTTGAGATAGAGCTTTGCTAATTTTCATAACATCTTCGTCTGTAAATGTCATTGCATCTTTTAAAGCTTTTCTTTGTTCAGCTTCTAGGTATTCAGCATAAAAATCGCAAGCAGATTTAACAAAGTCTGATAGTGTGCCCTCATGGCTCGTCTCAGCAACATGTACATAGTGTGATTTTTTTTGAGCTGTCACCCTTACTTTTATTTCCGCTTCTTGTCTCATTGTTTTTCCCATTTTGTTACCTCATATGTCTGTTTCTATCATTAATAATAGACTATATGTGGTCCACATTTGTTCCCCTGTATTGTATCCCGTTTTATGTGCACAATCAAGAGTCCGGTTGAGATTGCTGAAAATACTTAGAGCGTGAAAGATAACTTTATGATTAATCAGTAGTTAATCAAAGTTATTGGCGGAGGCAAAAGTTTTTTTAGCAGTATAACCTCATAAACA
>NZ_MDTU01000004.1:130178-133259 GCF_001720395.1 Piscirickettsia litoralis | reverse complement strand
GCTAAGTTATATCGAACTCACGTTAAGCAACAAAGCCCAATTAACGTATAAATGATTTTCAACATAAATTTATATATCTAATTTCTTTGCTGTTCTATACCTTGTGCAGGTAAGAAGGCAATTGTGGATGGTAGAGCACACACCGCCTAAATCAAGCTTTAACCGCAGAGTGAAAATCATGGAGGATTAGTCTGAGGCAGGTGAGGATTTTTGATGAATTTAAGCCCATTGAGATACTATTGAAAACCTGGGTGAGGGGAAGGAGAGCGATAGAGTCGAAGCTTTATAGTTAATGTGAGAACTAAACCTCGAGTATGGTGTGACTTACGGTACCACAAGACACAGTTAATGCTAAAAAGGCATTTATTCTCAATTATTAGAGCTTGAATCGTGCGTTGACAATAATAAAAAATTTAGGGCAGCAGTTTTTATAGTTGATGAAGAATAAAGATGAACTGGAAAATTTCAGAAAAGAATTACTTGAAATAGAGGAGTTTAAAGTTTATGGTGCGGAATGTCGAGTATATGTATAAGGTGTTATTATGTTGACTTCGGATGATTTGTTAGTGATTGGGGCGGCGATAGTTCGAGCTGTTCGTCGAATTATTACACATTCAGAAAACATGGAAGGGTTATATTCGAATAGAAACAAATCATACTATTCGAATGGGAGCAGTCGTGCACTTCGAGAAGAAAGGGGTATGAACCTTTCTTTTGTTAGAGGCACAACTAAACCTCACTCTATAGCGTGGGCGCGGCAAGCTTTAAGTATGGGCGTAGGATATTGTGATGAAGTAAGTGGAGTGGCTACTTATTTAGGCTCTATGCTTAATCCACCTGAAGAGCCTGTATATATATCAACGATATACTTTCCTGGGCACGTATTTTGCTTGATTCATCAATCACAATATTTACACCGATTATGGCAAGGGGCTGGTTTAGTTGCTAAGGATTTAAAAGATCTTAGTCAAAACAAAGAGTTAAAAAATGCTATAATTGTCGACCCGTGGATTTATAAAGCAACAAAGCTTTCGAATTATCGCAAACATATTGAACACGCTGAATCATATGGTGTTGGTGGATGTTATTCTGGCGGAATTAACTCATACGCTTATTCAGAAGAATTAAGAGGTAATAAAGCACTTACACCAGAAGAAAGAAAAATTCTAAGAGAATTCGACAAAGCCTACCAAGATGAAGTAAAAAAGTTGTCTGATCACCAAAGTTCTTTCGCTAAAGGCAAAAGCTTCCTTAGTGTTAAACGTGGTTTAGCCGATGAGCTCACACGGCGTGAGCAGCTAAAAGACCTGAAACTATTTATCGAACGTATGGCCTCAAAATCTAGTAGTTGGTATTCTGGATGGGGCCATAGTGATACAAAAGGTGAGCGATATAAAGAACTAATAGAGTGCATCGAGGTTGCCATTAAACAGTATATGAATGTAAACGATGCTGGCTTAATAGATATTTTCAATAAAGCACTCCAGTTAGCTCTTATAGTGCGTGGGAAGTCTGCACCTAAAACATTGTCAAATGGCAACCTTCAAATGACTAAGACAGCTAAAGGCTTGCTGGATCCAGGCGTAGTGACGAAAAATACTTATAAATTTGAAAGGATTCCAGCCATGAGGCTTGATCACATAAGGAGTATTCAGTTCCGTTCTTATCTCACAGACAGGGAAAAGTATATAGAGCTTGTTCAATATATTAGAGAGAGAGGAGTTTGCCCTGAACTTTGCAACCTTTACAGCTCTGAAGGTAAATCAGCGTCTTATAAAGCAGTGACTGACTTGGTTAATCGAAGCCAAGAAGAACATAGTCTAGAGTTTTATGACTAATATAGGTGCGCAAAACTGGAAGAAATTTAGAAAAATTGGCTTTGTTGCTTAGTCTCTGATCTCTTCCAATAGGCACATTTCAGCCATTTCTAAAACTATCCGGCATGCCTAAGCACGTCATCTTGTTCAAGCATAGGCCCGCTACGCGGGCCTATGCTTGCCAGAAACTAAAGGCCAACTACAAGAAGTAAGGTCAGCAGGTTCGATTCCTGCTGGGCACACCATTTAATACACCTATATAAAAATATTTATAAGTTTATATCTAAAAATGAAGCCTCTATTACATAGATATAAAATTTCAGGTGAAATCCTCTATTGTCTTAAACATGAAAATAAAGTAATTATGTAGCTTTACACAAAAAAAGCTTGAACCAAGGAGTTGTTCAATGATCAAATTCTCTTGTACTGGCTTATGTATAGCATCTATTTGTGGAGCACTCAGCTCACAATTCGTTTATGCAAATAGCAACATTACTAAGTTCCAATATAGTTCCAATGACGGCAGTGTAGTCGTCAATATTATTGATGGAAAGCTAGATCAATATATTGGTTTAGTTACTTTCAAAGGAAAAAATTGCCAAATAACAAGATATGGTGGACCTATATCAGGCAAACTTAATGAAAGATGGAGCATTAATTGGGCACCCTTTGGTTGGACCTCACACCAAGGAGAGTCAATTAATGGCACGATAGCAAATTCAGTAACTGAGCCTGCAGTTGGTGTTATTTCATGGACTCAATTAAACGGAAGTAATTGCACTATACCAGCTAAGTCAGGCGTTGATATTTATCCAAGTTCCACAAATTCATTAAAATTTAATGCGAAAAAGCAGATATCTGTCAACTTTACAAATAATAGTAACCCTGAAGTTAGTATTGTTCGTCGATTTGCTACTCGAATGCATGGCTGTCCTGGGTGGCAAAATCAGAGGAAATTTAGCCTTCCAGGAGTATCGGGAACCTATAGCTCTAATATTAATGTTACCAAATGCTATGACCCAGAAATGTTTTCTGCCGATTATTACATCAAACATACCAGCGCACACGTAAGAGTTATGTGTTCATGGGACCTTGGAGGATGTAGTGTATCTAGTTTTGGTTTTTCCAACCCTAGTCCATGGACAGCTTATAACTGCTTCTGGTTCCTTTGATCCTGCTAATGCAACATTTAACATAAAAGTAGAAAACGATAGCTCATCATAAGTCTCCCGCATAAATGCTTTTGGGGCTGACACCGGCACCG
>NZ_MDTU01000004.1:116484-126592 GCF_001720395.1 Piscirickettsia litoralis | reverse complement strand
TAAATATGGTAACTAAAGAAAGATGGGTAGAAATAATGAAGGCTGCAGGATTTGATGAGGCAGCTATGCGTACATGGCACCAAAAATTTGAGGAGATGGAGCCGGACGAACATCAAAGTTTTCTTGAGTCTTTGGGAATTAACTCTGAAGAAATAAAACGCATCAGAAACGTAAGCGCTCAGGGAAATACACCTTCTAACCGGTAATTATCCATGTCATGCTAATTTCTCTACACAAGGAGAAATGCATGATTGATCAAACTAAAGTGCCGAATACCCGTGAAGACTGGCTTGAGATGGTCAAGCTATGGAAAGAATCAGGGCTCACCAAAAAAGTATTTTGCCGTGAGATGAGCATTAAGTCGTCGCAGTTCAGTTACTATTGCAAAATTTATCGGGATCAGAATAAATCCAATTTAAACTTCGTAGAAGTTAAGGCAGCTCCCTCAGCCACCTTATCACTAAAGCTCTGCGGCCAGCATGAGTTGGCGATACCATCTGATTTTGATGAGCCGACCTTATTAAGGCTATTAAGCGTTGCCAATAAAGTGCAATGAATTTCCCGTCATCAATTAAGGTGTATCTAGCAACTACACATTGTGATATGCGCAAATCAATTGATGGCTTAGCCTGGGAAGTTCAATCACGCTTTGATATGGATGTGTTGGATGGAGCGGTATTTGTCTTTTATAACCGCAACAAAGATAAATTAAAATATATCTATTACGATGGCACTGGATTCTGTTTATTTTATAAACGCCTTGCGAAAGGTCGGTTTAAAATTCCATCCTTAAAAAATGATTGTTACCAGATGAGTGAAGCACAATTACGGTTATTACTTGAAGGTGCTGAGTGGCATAAAATAAAACCGAATTGCAAGCAAAAATACAGTCAAATGTTTTAAATAATAGTAAATTATATCAGGTAATTATGATATAATGCTTGATATGGAAGGTGCAGAAAATTACCCACAAAGCTTAGACGATTGTCATAAATTGATTAACCATATGGCTGTTGAAATAGAGCATTATAAAGCTCTGTATGAGCAGTTGCAGCGCCATCGTTACGGTCAACGCTCAGAAAAGCTAAGCCAAGATCAGCTGGACTTATTTGCTGAGCTTTTGGATGAAAATGCTGAAAAAGAGTCTCAGGAAGAAGCAATCACGGTTCCTGCACACCAGCGCCAGCGACCTAAACGCAAGCCATTACCTGAGCACCTGCCTCGAGAACGTGTTGAGCATGACTTGGCCGAAGAAGATAAAGTCTGTGCTTGTGGCTGCACTATGCGGCGTATCGGTGAAGAAATTACTGAAAAGCTAGAAGCGATTCCAGCACAGTTTAAAGTCATTCAACATGTGCGCTTTAAATATGGCTGCAAAGCCTGTGAAACTGGCATAAAGATTCCATCATTGCCACCGATGCTGATTCCAAAAAGCATCGTCACACCGAGCTTATTAGCGATGATCGTCTCTGATAAATTTGAAAGCCATTTGCCCCTACACCGCCAACAACAACGCTTTGAAACGCTCGGTATTGATTTACCTCGTAATACCATGGCGAATTGGGTGATCGTCATTGCCATGCTCTGTGAGTCATTACTTGAGCTGATGAAGCAAGATCTACTTCAAGCAAAGCTAATTCATGCGGATGAAAGCCTATTACGGGTTTTAAGCGAAGGAAAGCAAAAAAGCTATCTTTGGTATTATTATGGTCGCATTGCTGAAAAGCAGGTCTGCTGCATTGATTTTCAAGCATCACGCCACTCAATACATCCTGCTAAGTTTTTAAAGGGCTATGTTGGCTATATGATGACCGATGCCTACAGTGGCTATGGTGAAGTGATTAAACACGAAAAGATTACCTCAACCTACTGCTGGTCGCATGCCCGACGGAAGTTTGAAGCGATTCCACAGCCTAAAAAAGGCAGCAATAAAGTTACCTTAGCCATGGAAATGCTAAATCTGATCAAAGAGCTATATCGTATTGAAAAAGAAATTAAAGACAAATCTCCGGATATTATTTACCAATATCGGCAGGAAGAATCCAAGCCTATTTTAGATAAAATTAAGCAATGATTGGAGCAGCATCAACCAGGTATTCCACCAAAAGTGCCACTGGGTCAGGCGATGAGCTATTTGCATAAAAATTGGGATGAGTTTATCCGCTATATTGATGAGCCATTTTTATCCATCGACAATAATGTGTTGGAACGACAGATCCGGCCACTCGCTGTCGGCAGACACAACTGGTTGTTTTCAGCCAGTGAAGCAGGCGCACAGGCAACCGCAGCATTTTACAGCTTAGTTGCCACCTGTAAGCTCAACGCTCATAAGCCATATCACTATTTCAAATATTTGTTTGAAAATATTCGAGCAGCAAAAACGGATGATGAGTTGAGGGCGTTATTGCCTTACAATTTCGACTCAAGTTGATCGCTTATTTCAGACAAAATACTATCTGCCCTTTATTGACCGATTACTCGAAAGGCTTCAACAATAAATTCATTGGAATTAATTAGTTATCTTGATTTTACGATTTACAGCAAGATTCGGTTCGATCTTCAAGATAAGGACATTTATAGTAACTACTATGAAGAGTACAACAGAGTCATCTAAATTAATGAAAAAGCACTATGACCGCATAGAGAAGGCAATCATTTTCATTAGTGAAAATATTTCGAAACCGCCTACCCTTGATGAAATAGCAAGTTATGTTGGTTTAAGCCCATTTCACTTTCAACGGCTTTTTCGACGTTGGGTGGGAGTTAGCCCAAAACGCTTTGAACAAAGTCTTAAAATTGAAATGACTAAACCAAGTTTGCAGAGCAATGAAACGACATTATCCACAGCTATTACTTCTGACCTAAGCAGCACAGGTAGACTTCATGATTTATTCGTAAAACTAGAAGCGATCACTCCTGGTCAATACAAATCAAAAGGAGAAAAGCTTTTACTTAGATACGGAATACACTGGACTCCTTTCGGGGCTTGCATGATTGTCCAGTCAAATGTTGGTATCTGTAATCTTGAATTCATTAATAAGTTAAAACTAGAATTAGAAGGAGCAAACATAGAAAAAATATTGAGAAAAAATGGCCAAATGCAGAATTAGTAGAAGATCCTACATCGACATCTAGCACAATCTTTCGAATTTTCCATAGCCACACATGGAATAAAAAAAGCCTTTTCATCTTCATCTTCACGGAACTAATTTTCAGTTTCAGGTCTGGAAAGCACTTTTAAAAATTCCTGAAGGACAGCTCTCTCATTATGCAGATTTAAGTAGCGACATTGGTTGCAGCCCTCAATCTGCTAGAGCAATTGCCAATGCTATTGGCTCAAACCCCATCGCTTATTTAATTCCTTGTCATAGAGTAATAAGAAAATCAGGTGCTATTGGTGGTTACAAATGGGGAACTGATCTGAAAAAAATATTTTGAACAAAGAAGGCAACCCAAACTTATAAGGTATATACAGGTGAAAAAAAGCTTTTTAAAAATAGCGAATGAATATGATTTTAAATATAAACCTCAATTACGACAAAAGAAGGTGACAAGTGAAATAGTTAACCCAGAGGCTATTAGAGATCAAATAGAAAAATTTGATTTTAAGGAACCGATGTCTCGAGAAAATTTAATAAATAAAATTTCAGAGCTTTTAGATGAATATAGCCTTCATGTTACTCATCCACGATACTTAGGCTTATTTAATCCGAGTGTTTCGGGTATCGCTGTTGCTGCGGATGCTATGGTTGCTGCATATAACCCTCAACTTGCTGTTTGGTCGCATGCCCCTTTAGCCTGTGAAATAGAAAGGATGGTATTATCTCAGCTATCTAAGAAAATTGGTTTCAACCCAAGCACCTCTTTCTCTTGTTTTACTTCTGGAGGGCAAGAATCAAATTTAACTGCAACCATAACGGCGTTAACTCACATATTTAAAGACTTCGACCTACATGGAGTTAGATCTATTGAGGGACAACCTATATTTTATGTCTCGGAACAAGCTCATCACTCATTTCATAAAGTTGCTCATGCCGTAGGTTTAGGGCGTAATGCTGTAAAAGAAGTCCCTGTAAACTCAAGAATGCAATTGAATATTGATAGGCTTAGAGCAATGATCATACAAGACAGGGCTAAGGGGGGTAAACCATTTATGATTGCCGCAACGGCAGGAACGACAGCAGCAGGGATAGTAGATCCTCTAAACGAAATGGCGGATATAGCAAATGAATTTAACCTTTGGTATCATGTCGATGCCGCATGGGGAGGAGGAGCGTTACTGTCTTCTTTAACCTCAAAATACCTAAATGGTATCGATCAGGCTGACTCAGTAACCTGGGATGCTCACAAATGGTTATCTGTACCCATGGGTGCTGGAATGTTTTTCTGCAAGAACGGTGAGGCTGTAAATAAATCTTTTAGAATAACCACCAGTTACATGCCTTCTCCAGAAAATGACACCATCGATCCATATTCAACTACATTACAATGGTCTAGGCGCTTCATCGGCCTTAAGGTGTTTATGACGATTGCAGAGGTTGGTTGGCCTGAAATAGATGAAAGAATTGGCAGCCAATTTAAGGTCGGACAATATTTAAGGGTCGGTTTAAAGGATCAAGGGTACACTATTCATAATAATACTTTATTGCCTGTTATATGCTTTAATCATCGACAAATTGCATCTAATGAGTTATTACGAAAAAATAAATCAGCAAGGTCAATTCTGGCTATCTACAGTTGAGTTACCAGGTGTAGGGATGGTAGTAAGAGCTTGTATAACAAGTTTTGATACAACCAAAAAAGACATAGATGAGCTTCTTGAAAAAACAAACGAAATTATTATGGAGAAAAACATTTGACCCTTCAGCCACTTAACTTTCTAAGTCAACTCTGTACTTGGCAGAGCGCTTACCTAAAGCCAATAAGGTAGCGCTAATTGCAAGCAACCTAGTCAGGTCAGCACTGTTCAAATACTATACTTTTCGGGAAACTAGAGTTGAGTGTCACTAAAATATAGCTTATAAGAGGTTTATCATAAAGCCTAAGGGTTTGAAGTGATGGGTACGTGTAAACTCTGCCCCCCCAAAAAAAACTAACCCATAGCTAAGTAGAGTTGCCCTTACTCGTGAGGTGCGAAAAAATATCTGCTTTTTCTGTTTCAGGGAATAATTCAATGTTTTTATCATAAACACTATTTAAAGCAGTCAGTTGATTACTGTTCCAAATGTCTACGTCATTCTGGCTTATTTTCTGATCTAGCCACAAATATACATGTTTTTTATCTATGCTTGAAGAGTTCTCAATGTAGTCAATAATGCTTATTACACCTTCAGGATTAATTTCTAAGTGCAAAACCTTCGAGCAATCTAAAATTATTTGAACTTTTATCTTTATATCAATATCATTTCTGTTAAGTAAATTTCTAAATACCCTTGATATCGTTTGCTGATCCTCTCTCTTCATTATTTCTATCATATCAGTAATAACCATATTTTTTGTTAAATCTAATTCATAATCTTCATAGTAGTTAGCAAGAAATTTTCTGAAAGAAGAATTTTCAAGCTTATGATCAGAGCCTACTAATTCGTTAATTACTTTTTGGTAATTAGTGTGAGGATTTGTAATGAAGTCAGCCCACTCATCAAAATTAAGTTCTTGATTTAAGAAAGAGCCAATAATACTAGCTTTAATTTCTTGTAAGATAGAATCACTTAATATATCATCAAGCAAGCTCTCATCAATCGAGTCCACATCATAGCTAGTAATCTCATCAAAAATGCTATTGCTCTTAAATATCGATGAAATTTCAGCAAGCTTATAAGCTTTCCTTAAATTACTATAGTCAGAAGAAATAAGTTGTCTAGTATCTATTTCTATCTGGTTATTCTTTATTTTATTCAAAACCTCATCCGTATAATGACTATTATTTTTATAAAAATCTATGCAAAAAGACTGACATACTTGCGAAAATGATGGAATATAGGATATATATATTTTAAGATATTTATGGTAATTACCGTTACTTTGTAAATGTTGAGAAATCTGCTGAATCTTATTCTGCTCTTTAAATACTGTACTTGAAAGTAATTGACAAAAAAGCTGAGCGGTCATTTCATCCTTACTCTCTTGGTCTGGAAGTTTTCCAATAAGTATATAAAACTGGTTTATTAAGTTAGTATGACTCCAACTTTTACTAAAAGGATAACACCTAGTTAAATTCACATCTGTAATTGGTATGTGTTGCTTGAGGTTTGTGTATGAGCTTAAGCCAATATATGCTTCATAACGACCATCTTCTCTTATAGATTGGAGTTCCTGTGAGCCAAGAGATATTGCCTGAGACAACCTATTTAAAATAAGCCATTCCTTTTCATCTGACTTTATTGATATATCTATCAAGCTAAATAATTTATTTGAAGATATAATTTCTTTTAGTGGTAAATTTTGAAATCTATCTGATCCATCATTACTTATAAAATATTTCATAATGCTCTCAGGTGAAACTGAGTGAATATTTTTTGTTAATAAATCCTTTGAACTGAGTTCACAAAAGCCATTAATGATTTGTAAGCTATTATCGATATCCTTCAAATTCACGCTACTGGTTGTTTCAAAAGTGTCCTTACTTTGATCAGATGTAATGATATCAATAAAAGCTGACTCAATCTTATTCATCACAAAAGCAATAATTTTTTGGTTAAGTTCTTTTGCTTTTGAAAATGATTCTAAAAGCTCTTGGTCAACAAATTTATCAACATTTTCATTAGAAGATGCGGGTATTAACTTATAAACTCTTAACTCTATAACCTGACTTAGTTTATTTATATCCTTTTCTAATTCTAAAAAAGAATAGTAAAACTTTATTAACGGTATAATTGACCTTTTCTCTATTGCATGAATAAGTGCTTCTTTAAATCCATAGATTCCAATCTTGTCAACTAATCCAGATACATTGTTTGTCTCAATTGCTTGCTCTATAGGTGTATTTAACAATTCTGCTTTAGCATACTTTGGTTCTACCAGATAGTGCAAACATAGAACTTGATCAACCCAAGTTTCCCGATCCCCATAATACCTATCCATTTGATGTTGGCTTTTTTCTAGAATATCATGATAGTCTTTTGAAGATTCTGTTGCGTCACTACTACCAATTATTTGATATAAGCTTAGAGCGCAATATCTGTTAGATATTAGATAATAACTGATGCTAGTGTTTTTAATTTTACTTTTAAAAGAAAGTGAGAGCGTTGATATGCTAATATCATTAATTAATCTTTTTATGAAACGAGGAGTTATTGTATATTTCTGAGTATTCTGCCATCGTTCAATTAATAGTATGGTCTCATTTGCACAATCATTGTTATCGCCTAACGCTTCTGACCATAGAGTAAGAAACATTTTTTTCCAACCCGCCGTTGATGCTTGGGGAACTCTAAAACATACAGGAAGTCTTTTTGCTATGAATTCATCACCTATTGATGAGTCAGATTTGCTATTAATGATCGATTTGGCAACATGAAGAGGAGAAAATGGCAATATGATTTTAAGTCTGTCTTGTTGGTTATTTGTTGAGTTTTTGGCTATATTCGCTAATAATTCAAGGTCAGCCCAAACTTCTTTGGCTTTTTCCATAGAAACGCGATCAAGATTGTCAAAAACGATTATTATCTTTTTCCCTTCGGGAATATACTCCATGAAACCACTAAATGCCTGTTTTAGCTCAATTGGCCCTATTTCTTTGGTTACTAATATTTTTTCATCAATTGTATCTAGACTGTTTCTTTTAACTAAATCACCTAACTTCTTACCTGACAGCATCGCTGCAATAGCAATAAGTGCAGGCGAACTTAATATGATTAGATTTATCCAAAATCCTATACTTCTGAAGTGTCCAGTTTCTATACTTTTAATAAAAGAACCAATAGATTGACTTGAAAAAAGTACGCTGATAATAAACAGCACTACCCAGCCACTCAACTCACTCTTAGTCTGTTTTTTATACTTAAACCAGTTTCCTGTGGCTTGATCTCTAAGCTCGGCTAACTTAGAACATTTGCGCTTATTTAATCCTTTTAGCTCACTATATACCAATTCTATCAATGCTCTTTTGGTCGAGCCATATTGGTATTGTTCGATATCAAAATAGATAAAGTGAAGATCATTGCTTGCAAGTTCTTTTTCAAGAAGCTTAAGTACCGTAGACTTACCAGAGCCTAAATCACCAGAAAGCCCTAGCAATGGAGCGTTTTCTTCTTTCAGAAATGAGGCCATAGCTTTTGCTACATTCTCATGACTATTACAGTCAAATAAATCAGCCTTGCTAGGCTCTTCATTCAGTAAGGTTATTCTTGCCATAATTCTTATGTCTTTCGCACAAATAATTGAATTAATCATTATATATAATATAAAATTATTTAAAACAACTACTTAGCTGTATCGGTTTGCAAGCTGCTACAGCTATTAGTGGAAAAGGACGTTCTGGCAACATCAGCAATCGTACTATCAATAATACTGTGCATAAGGGAATCTTCCAGCTCTTTGACTTTTTGATAATCAATTCATTCCTGTCACACCAACCATCTTGTTCGAGAGCGTAGATATATTGTTGTTTTGGTGCGTTTATAATACTGATTCAGAATCACTTTACAAAATTAATTTCAGAATGCATGTATTTTTCCCATTTAATTAGCACCAGTGGTTTATTTATCTGTTGTGTTGTCAGATTTAACAACAATATTTTATGCTCTCTATCTGTCTTCTTGAAATGTATTAATTTTAGTTGGTTCTTCTAAAATTGATAAAATCTGAGTAGCACAATATAGTTTGTCTCTTTTTCCTGTGTTAGCTTGACTAATAATGCCTAGTTTCTCTAATTTATTAACACCTCTCTGTGCTGTTGTATAGGAAATATTCATGTCATTCGCTATTTTGTTAATTGTTAAAAATGGATTGACTGCGAAATGCTCTACGATTTGCATAGGGATTTGTGAGTTACCTGATGCGACTTGAAGCTTCCATGTGGAAAGTAAAGCATTTATTCGCTCTGCCCTCGATAAGGCATCTTCTGATTGCACTGCGACCCCATTCAAAAAATAAATGAGCCAGTCGTTCCAGTTTGCCTGGCTACTCACTTGATATAGATGTTTATAGTACTCATCACGAGTTGCTTCAAAAAAAGCACTGAGATAGAGCAGGGGAGCGGGCAAAATACCTCTTTCTATAAGTAGAAGAGTGATTAACAAACGCCCAA
Source organism: Piscirickettsia litoralis (assembly GCF_001720395.1). NCBI lineage: Bacteria > Pseudomonadati > Pseudomonadota > Gammaproteobacteria > Thiotrichales > Piscirickettsiaceae > Piscirickettsia > Piscirickettsia litoralis. The sequence goes on along the minus strand of NZ_MDTU01000004.1, from coordinate 117,342 downwards.
CGCGCCCATTACCATCTAGAAATGGGTGTATTGCTTCAAACTGGTAATGACATAGAGCAATATGAATCAACACAGGTAACTGTTCATTGTGTAAGAATAGCTCGAATTTTCCCAAGCATTCCATGAGTTCTTCTGGTGTTGGTGGCACATACTTTGCTGTGTTTAAAGTACATCCTGGCGGTCCAATCCAGTTTTGAGTGCGTCTAAATTCTCCTGGTGTTGCGTGGTTACCTCTTACTCCCTGCATGAGTTCATTGTGAATCTCTTTTATGAGTCTTAAAGATAGAGGGAGATCATTTAGGCGGCTTAATCCATAGTCTAATGCCTTAATGTAGTTTTGTACTTCTTTTAAGTCATCTTGATTTTCTTTAACTTGAATACCTGCATCGACTGCGAGAACTTCACCAAGTGTTGCTTGAGTTCCTTCAATTTTACTCGATAATACAGCTTCTCGTGTAATAAAGGGGCGCATTAATAAGTGGGGGTTGGGTAAGCTCGAACCTTCTCTGGCAAGTTTTCCCAATACATAGTCTGCGCGAGACATGGTACTCACAAGTGTAGTGGACCATTCTAATTGAGGAGGCAGGTTGTTTGGGATAAAAGATTGATATCCTGTTTGTGAAGTGATCACTTGCCCAGAGGCTGAATCATTAATGTTCATGCTAACCTTATGATAATTTTGCAATTTTAAGTTATTATCGTTTTAAGTGTTTTTCGATAATAGCAGCTGTCCTTATTATCACTATTAAGAAATAAAAATCAAGTTATTTTCGGATTTTATTTAAATCGAAAATAGTAGGTATGGTTGTTTGCACGATGTGTAATTGTGCTTAGTTGCTAAATTACATCAAAAACAGC
>NZ_MDTU01000004.1:108244-115278 GCF_001720395.1 Piscirickettsia litoralis | reverse complement strand
CAAATATGGTAACTAAAGAAAGATGGGTAGAAATAATGAAGGCTGCAGGATTTGATGAGGCAGCTATGCGTACATGGCACCAAAAATTTGAGGAGATGGAGCCGGACGAACATCAAAGTTTTCTTGAGTCTTTGGGAATTAACTCTGAAGAAATAAAACGCATCAGAAACTTGTAATAACCAAGAGCCTCAGAATGAGGCTCTGCATTTTTCATTAAAACAAAACACATAAATACTTATTGAATGATTCGGTTTCAAATAATGTGAGAAATTTTGATATTTATAAAGTCAATAATGTGGGACAAAACGGTGCTATTAATGCGAGAAAAACTGATTATGAAAGCGAGAATTTACACCTATAGCTGTGTCTAGAAAAAGATTGCCAGAGGGGGCTTTGATCTACTCGACAAATTAACTATTGAATATATTTGACCATAATACTATGCAGGTCATTCTCTCGAATTATTTTAATCTTATCCCAAATAGCCTGCTGCTCCGATGGGCTTAATGAGGATTTTTTAGAAAATGCTAAAAAATAGCTTTTGCTCTTTATTTCTTTTGGGTAAATGGTCATTTGATAGGATGGGTTCTTTTTTAAAAAAGCTTTAGCTAATGTGGTGATAACAACTAAACTTCCTTTTCTTGACTTATTCAACCTTTTAAAATTTCTTAAATCAGAATAGGATGTTGAATCCACGGTTAAGCCCAATTTTTTAATATCATCTCCCACTGAGTAGCTTTGTGCTACATATACTGGTTGAGGAAGCTGAGTCATGTTGCCATTAAATTGCGAGCCTGGTAAAAGAACAACGGAGTAACCTACTTGACTGACTCGCCACTTCGATGGGGATGGGGATTGAGCGTCCTTGGGGTAATAAAGATAATCAGCCCTTTCAGGTTTATAAGAGGCGGTCATGACTGCATCGGCGATACCAAACTGTGCCTCCTTTAAACATCTTCGCCAAGGCTCAGGCTTTATCGCATATAAGTCATAGCCTGATGCTTGCAAAGCCATTGTAATAACGTCAACGTGAACTCCTGAAGGCTTACTATCTTTTAAAAATGTAAATGGATACCAATAATTACTATCCATACAAATTTTAATAATCTTTTTTGCATTAACATTTGTGCTTAATATCGATATAAGAATGAAAAGAAAGATAACTCTTATGCTTAGCACTTTAAGTCAACTCCAGGGTGTGTCAAATAAAGTAAATCAACCTATTAAAGGTATAGACCATCTTTTTAGCTTATCTTGATTATTCATTCCCTGTCGCTTACAGATTACAAGGTTTAATAGCATTCAGACCTTCAGTGATCGTGAATGACGTTTTACGTGAAACACAGCCTCTTACTTTCTCTTTTTAGGACTCTGATTCATTCTTTTCTGTAGCTATTAGAGGGTTGGCAACGATTCTGAACAAATCCGCCATTTCTTATTTGGCCACGTACGTTGTGGAAGTAGAACGGGCGAAGTTTTTTAGATGGAAATATACTTGGCAAATATAAAAATTTGCCATAGGGTTTATGAAAAATGATCTTGTAAATATTTGAGAAGATTAATACATCTATCTATTTCTTCAACTGTGATTGGTAGATTAGATTGTTTTTCTGCGTTATTCAAGCTCATCAACATCCCCAATTTGACACTATCAGGCCATGGGATATATTCTTCTAGAACCTGGGTCGTAATTTCATAAACATTTTCTGGAATTTCAGGGTTATTTTTTAATGCTATTGAGGCTTTAATTTGTCCTAAAAAATTGATGGTCTGCTCTATAGGCGTCATTTTCATACCTGTATATTTTAATAAAAGGAAATTTTAACATGATTTTTGGGGAGTATACATTACGAACTACATCCATTATATTGAGATTAAAAGGATAAATAATCAAATCACTTATCGGTGTTGACGTAATTTGTTACTTAAACGTACGTTTGTGGAGTAGCGTAAAAATCACTGAAATTTACCCCTAAAGTTGTCACTTAAGCCGTCACATATTCAATGTTAAGCAAAGGCTACTCCCTAAATTTGTGACAGATGGCGGATTTGTTTAGAATCGTTGCCAACCCTCTATTATTTTCATGTCCGCTCCCCCATTGGAACTCAAATCCCTCTCCTCCGTCGGTGGCCTTGTAGGCTGCATATAGTTCTCTAAAGGATTGATGGGCTTGAAAAGCTGATAAGTCACACTTAAATTTCAACGCAGAGAAGGCCCAAATGGAGGAAAAAGGAACTAAAAGCATATTATTTAACGTTATATCCATATAGTTTGGATACCAGTATCTAATAATGATAATCGGGATTAAAACTGCTGTTGATATCAGCCAAGCGATAATAATCCAGGCTGATGCCTTTAAAAATTTGAATAATTCTTTTCACTTATTTTGATTATTCACTGTCATTTCATTCCTCATCGTTTATAGATTGCAGGAGATTATCTCCAAACCTAACATATGAAAAAGATAAAAAGTACCAGAACAAAGCTTAATCTAACCAGGCTATATTCTATCACTGTGTTTACATTGATTGAAAACGCCCTCCGTCATATGAAGTGCAACACCACTCTACACTAAGCCGCCATTAAATTCTCTAAAAAAACGTGATTAGGTGCGCGATAATCTAAACTCGCCCTTCTTCTCGCATTCAATGTATGCTCTATTTTTGCTATTTCATCATCACTTATTTCATTAAAATCCGTCCCTTTAGGAAGAAAGCGTCTTATCAAACCATTTGTGTGCTCATTTAAACCTCTGCCACAAGAGCGGTAAGGTCTAGCAAAATAGAAGTCAGCATCAGTAATCTTTGAAATATCCTCATGACCAGCGAACTCTGTCCCGTTATCTGAGGTAATCGTTTTAAAGTCAAAGAACGTTGAGGCGACTATACTTCTGAAGGTCTCAACAACGGTTTCTGCACATTTGTTAGCCATTTTTCTTATACAACACATCTTATTGGCTTTATCGACAAGGGTTAACAAGTAAGACTTGTGATCTCGACCTACTATCGTATCAATTTCAAAATGACCAAATTCAGTCTTTTCGTCAGCAATAGCGGGCCTTTGCTCAATACCAACGCGGTTAGGTATTTTAGTTTTATCGCCACTTTTCACCTTCTTCTTATAAGGTTTTCCAGAGTGGGGCAGGCTTTTGTAAAGCTCTCCTCCTTTCTCTCGATCCTCATGAATATAACGGTAGATGGTGCTCTCGCTCACTTGGATATCATGCTCCTGTATAAGTTCTTTACTAATAACATCGGGTGACGTATGGGTGCTTAACCGCTCATGAATCAATACTTTTGCTTTCTCAGAAATTTTCTGAAAAGCCTGACCCTGCTTAGCGTAAGCACGTTTTTCTTGTGCACAACGCGTGGCTAAACGATGGCAATAAAGACCGTTAAAGTCGCTCGGGGTATGCCGTTTAGTCTCACGACTGACTGTGCTAGGAGCAAAGCCAAGCTCTCTAGCAATTGATCTCATGGAATCCCCTTCTGATAAACGTTGTTCGATATAAAAACGATCTTTTTCATTTAAGTGTCGATAAGCCATCTGTACCCTCTAAGTCAAAAAGGCGAACTAGAGAGTTTATCTTTATGGGACTGAACTCTCTACTGGGTGTTGCACTTCATATGACGGAGGGCGAAACGACATGTGGATTACAGAATTTTTTTAAAACAAGATGAATTGTAGCTCAAACACATGGCTTTTCCTTGTGGTTGCGGGTATCTTTCACTGCTCTGAAATTGATTTTGTCGATTTGACTTCTTCTTTCTATAGAACCGCTGTAACATAAGTCATTGTTATGTACAAATAAAATTATCGGAACCTATTGATTATTTAACGATATTACGATAAAATAACGATAATAGATAAATAATTAAAATCTGAGGCGAAATGAGTAGAGAAAAGCTCACAGAATTTAAAAAGAGGAGGTTGGTATGTTATGGGGTTATTATGTCTTGCAGGCAGTCTTGCTATTTGTGGCCATCTATTGTGGTGTGAATGCCTATCTAGGGCTTACTCAAAGCGAAGTTGATAACCAACTTCCTGCTCAAGTGTTTACGATTAAAGTGGATGCGACACCTTCGAAGACAAATGGTGAACATTGATTGGATGTTAAAAAGCCACAGGCTCAAGCGCCAAATATTTAAAAACGAGGATTAAAATGAAATTGAAGAATGTGCTGAGTATGACAGCAACCATCTTATCTGAGGTATATCTATTTATCGTTGATATTGGTCGAGCCTTGCGTTTACCTGTTATCGTAGCTATCGCGTCTGTTGTCGTCCTGTGTTTTGTCGCTGTGGTTTTCCGTCTGTATCCTACCGAAAAATCACCCATTCAATCTTTCAATATCCAAGCGAACTATAAGCCACCTCAGTGATGAGCTTGATTTGCTTAAAATTAAAGGAGAGAGCATGTCCGAGAAAGTAGATCCTTTATTAAATAAAAAAAGGATGAAAAGCCGTGCTGAAGCAGACGCACTTAAAGTAGAGTGGTTGCGTCAATTACAAAGCAAGCCTGACAATCATATTTGGTCTTTATCTAAGCTAGGTTACGGGGAATACTTTGATGAATTTGAACAGTTTGAAATTCAAGAAAAAAATCAAAAGGGTTTTAAAATGGAAGGCTAAAAGGGAGGCGGAAACTGAAGTAGTCGAATGTGATCAATTAAAGTGGTATGAAAGCAGTGAGATAGTTACAATTGTTCTAAGCGCTTGTGCTTTACTACTTATTGGCTGGTCACTAATTGGCTTTATTGTACGGTTTAATCATGTTGTGTATACATATCCTTTATCCTTCGTTTTATTTATGGCTAGAATAGTTAGTGGCTTTTATGATAAATGTGCCCACATTTTAGATGTGCTTAAAGATGCAAATTGGTCAAATTATTGGTTATTTTTAATTTTTATTATGCTTGTTCTTATTTATATTTCTCTATTGAGAAATAAGAATGCTTTATGAAATATATAAAAAATAATGTGTTGTGAAAAATTTCTTTATTTTTCTCAATCGACGACAAAAGAGTTGGGTTAAAATAGATAAAAATGTTGAGGTAGTACAGTGACAGAGATTGAAGTTATCAGACAAGCATGTGCGCGGGCGGCGGCGAAACATCCGAAACGCCGTGCGACTGTGACGGCTGTACGCGCAGAACTCAATAATAAGGGGTCCGTGGATCGTATTGCCAAGACAGTGAAGTCGTTTAATGCAGAAAAAATAGAACAAGAAACGCTAAACTTACCGACGATTGATCTTGGGGATCTCAATTTAGAGCAAGAGGATGAGTTATTATTAAGCTCTCTGGTTCAGTCCTTAGAGAAAAAGTATCGCGAGAAAGAAAAACGCTTGCTTGCCTCACTGCAACAAAAAGAAGCATCACTAGAAGAGCACTATGCTCAGTTAATTGATGGATTTAATCAACGGCAAATTGCTTTTGATGCATCAGAAAAGGCGTATCAACAAGAGATTGAGCATCTACGCAATCAGCAAGATACAGTATACACATTGACTGAGGGATATATTGAGAAAATAAGCGAACTCAAGCGTGGACAGGAATCTCTGGAAGAATCTGTACAGCTCAAAGAAGCTCAAATACAAGAATTGAAAACGACACTCGCTGAATCTGAAAAAAAGGCCGAAGATCAGCGACTGAAATTATCTAAGCAATATGATGAGAGTCAGGCTTTGCTTAAAGAAGAAGCAGCTAAACTTGAAGAAGCGTTGGATATTCAAGTTAGAAAATGTATAGATCTTCAGAATCGTCACGATGATTTGAACGAAATTTATAATAAAGAAACCGCTCGGCTCTATAGAGAACTTGATCTTGCAAAACGTGCGCAAATTGAAACTCTTGCTCAAGCAAATAAAGAACAACGCGGTCAGCAAAAAGTCATCGATATGCTAATGGCGGCACGTAATGATATTCGCACTGAATTAGGAACACTTAAGCAAAAAATCGCCGCACGTGATGTGGCGCTTAATAAGGCCAAGCAACGATTAAGGAAAAAATCGTGATCTCGTTTGAAGACGAGCAGCGGCGATTTAATGAAGAAACTAAAAAAGCTCGCTATGCGCATACGACTCAAAAAGCTTATGAGTCTGATTGGGCACAGTTTAAGGTCTACTGTTTTGAGCGTGGGTTGATGGCTTTACCAGCAGATTCGATGACGGTGGGCCTTTATTTAATGCATCTTTATAAAGATAAAAAGCGTAGCCGTACTAGTATTTTACGCCAGCTTGCCAGCATTAATGCAAAGCACCAAGCATCGAATTTTCCGACATTTTCTGATTCAGCACGCATTAAAAAAGCATTACAAGCCATTCGCACAACTGATGATTACCGACCTAAGCAAGCACCGGCATTGCGATTCAAAGCTTATCATCGGCTCATTGCCAATATTGATTTAACAAACTTGGTTGGTTTAAGGGATGCACTATTATTTAGCTGGATGTGGTTTGGTGCGTTCAGAAAGTCAGAAGTGATTGCTTTAACCTACGCTGATATAGAACTCGATGAAAGTGGGCGTGGTGTTGTGGTAAATATTAGGGGTTCAAAAACGAATCGTGAAAACACGAAGCAACAGCAAGTGCCTCTGCGCTTTCATGAGAATTACCCCTTTTGTCCAATCAAACTGTTTCGGTTGTGGAGTCAAAAAACAGACTTAAAGAGTGGATTTATTATTTGCCGCATTGATAAATCTTTGGGTGATGATTTGAGTGAAGAAAAACTCAAGCTTTCAAATCTGCCACTTCATCCGGTTTATGTGAATCGGATTTTAGCCCAGCGCTTAACTCAAGCTGGCTTGCCTACGCAATATTCACCTCATAGCTTTCGGAGTGGCTTTTTATCGGAAGCCGCTCATGTGGGTGTTTCAGTGCAGGAGCTTAAAGCGGTATCGCAGCACAGTAGCTCCGAGATTGAAAAGTACATACGGCAGTACAACTTGCTTGAAGATACAGCCTCACAGAAAATTTTGAGCAGTCACCAGAGTCTTTTGATAAACAAGGGATAGTGGTAAAAAATAATTTAGCT
>NZ_MDTU01000004.1:99653-105407 GCF_001720395.1 Piscirickettsia litoralis | reverse complement strand
TATTATTTTTACAATATTTTTCAAAAAGTTATCAACAATAATATTTATGCTACATCAACTTTCAAATGTAATTTTTCTTTCTTCTGTAAAAAAGCAATCACTTCAAATAATGATCTTGTGCTTGGGTTTCCACTAGGACCAAGCATACGTTGAATACTTTTAGGATTTTTATCAACTGCTTTACCAACTGTTTCAAAAGAAACGGTCGCATTAATGTAATCTCTGAGCATAGACTTCGCCACGTCAATCTCACCTTCTAAAAACAAGTTAACCGCTTCAATAAGCAGTGAGCGGCGAAATTCAACATCAGACTCAGCGCGAGCCTTAATTGTCTCTTTAAATTTTCGTGTTAATGCCATTTTCTCTACTCCTAATGCTTATTTTTGCGTTGCTTGTATTCTTTCCAATACTTTTTAGCTTGATCTATATCTTTCTGCTGCCTTTTCTTAGAGCCGCCCGTTAATAAAATTACAAGCTTGTCACCATCTTTACCGTAGTAGATCCGATAGCCTGGACCAAAATCAATTTTGTTTTCCCAAACACCAGCACCTACACTTTTGCAGTTACTAAAGTTGCCTAGCTCCATACGTGTTACAGCAGTTATGATTTTGGCAGCAGCTTGAGCATTTAGCTTATTGAACCAAACCTCAAAAGGTGAAGCCCCGTACTCGTCTAAAAACTCAACTACTTCTACTTTCATTATTATAGACCATATAGTAACTTATATGTTACCATTATATTTCAATCTCTTTAAAAGTCAATAGTATATTTTAGCCAAAACATCCTAAAGTGAATAAAATCAATCACTCACAACTGGACCTATAATCACAACCAGGATAAAATATTAATATAACAAGAATTTGTACTATTAGAGGCTTTTAACATGGCGCTTCATAAACAAGCCAAGATTTTGAACGAAAGACAAGAAAAAGCAGTTTTAAGCTCACTCCAATCAAGTACCTATCCGACTCGCAATACTGCGATGTTCTTACTTTCCATCAAAGCCGGTTTACGGGCCAAAGAAATTGCAGCTTTAACTTGGGACATGCTGCTAACCCCTGACGGCCAGCTTTGTGAAGCGATTCAACTAAGAAATACAGCAAGTAAAGGAAAGCAAGGCGGCCGGGTAATTCCATTGAACAAGCAACTTAAACAGGCATTAAACCAGCTTTTAGAAGAAAGCCGACCAGAGCATGGGCAAAAGCCTGTTATTCTCTCACGCCGAAAGTCCCACTTCCCAGCCCACACCGTCGTGAATTGGTTTGCTGATTTATATAAAAGCCTTGGATTTGAAGGTTGCAGTAGTCACAGTGGCCGTCGCACTTTTGTTACCCGCGCAGCTAAAAATATTATCAAAGCTGGTGGCTCCCTACGCGACGTTCAACAGCTCGCCGGACACACAACCCTACAAACAACGCAACGCTACATAGAGGGAGACAGTGAAGCTAAAAAGAGGATAGTGGATCTTATATAGCAAAACCTAATTTATAAACAGTAATTATACAGTGGTACTTTAGATAAATTGAGTGTTATATTTTCCCATTAAAAATCAAGGATAAATATTAGGGATTAATAATGAAATAACTCGTACACATTAAAGTAATAAAATTTACATCTGAAAGAGCAAATATCGATTCGGCTTCTTTAGAAAAATTTATTTTAATTATTTTAGTTTTTAAAAAGTCAATTTTTATGTTGATCAGTTAAAGAGTTAAACTCTATAGGTAACAACAAATTACATATTGGCATTATTTAAATAATTAATTCTGCTCAGTTAGCCTGTTTAAGAAAACATTCATTTGAGCACCAACAAAAACTAACAGTAAAAGGTTCTGACAAAAATATGAGTAAACTTAGATTAGCCACGCTAAGCCTGTTGGCTTTATTCATTTATGCTGTTACAGCTCATTCTGCAAATAGTTGCAATTTTTCAAATGATTTATTCCATCAACCCTCTGATAACTCATGCGGTCCACGTCAAGCCTTACTTGCAAGCAGGGTTTTAGAAGGTGATAATAGTTTTAAAGGCAATATACTATCTACATGGAAAAGCTTAGCTAGAATTCATAAAGTTAATTATCCAACAACTCCTATGCCTACTTTCCCTGACTGCTATTTAGGTGATGGAACATTTGCAGGACCTTTAACTATGGTATCAAGTCTAGTTGGCTATATAACCTCATATGATAAAAATATTAAAGTTAAAAAAATTTATATCAAAAAGAATCAAGAAGATGCTCTGAGGAGGTACTTTGGTAACACTAGAGTTAACGAGGAATTTAATTTAGTTGAAAACAGATACCATGTTCCAGTTATAAGATTGGAATCTACGGATGAGATGTCAAAATTAGTTAAAGATAATCACTACTATATTACACTTGAGTATAACTCATTGCACTATATTGGGATAACTCCAAATAATATATATAACTCATCAGATGCAGGACCTACTCCTTATAATTTAGGGACTGTAGATAGTGCTGGCTTAATGGTAGAGCTAGTACGAAAACACACAAGAAGTTACTCTGCCGTTCTCCCAAATGAAGCAAACTCAAGCAACTTCCATGGCTTTGAGTTTAAAGTAACACCTGGAATTACTGCGAGCGGTTACCACTCATACAATGCAGTTGGCCCTTCATCTTTTGAGCCCGATGGTACCGACAACCTTGGGAGCTATAAGGCAACAAAAGTAGCTGACACCTGGGCATTAAGTAAAAGTTATAATGATATTAATACTACAATATATTGGCAGGTAAAATTACCAACCCCCAAAGCACTGTGGTTAGTGGAGATTGGGAGAAGAGGAGACAGCTCTAAGTCTGGTAGCTCTGGGGGAAAATATTTTTATGCATTCGACTTTCAAGGAAGTAATGATGGTGAAAACTGGAAGACTCTATCTAGAGACTATGGTGGATTATATCTATCTGGATTATATAGTGACATTGAAGGCTCTGATAGAAGAAGCGATAGATTGAGAATATTTCTTAATGATCCTACTTTCTCAACATACCGATACTATCGGTTTGTCGTTAGAGCAACCGTTGGAGATACGCCTGGTATGGCTAACGTACAATTTTATGCATATGAAGATGACAGCTTGTAGGAATGATCTTTACCTTATATCCCCGGCCCGTATTGGGCCGGGACTTACGGCGCTCTTGTCAAGTATAGGCCAGCTACTCGGGCCTATGCTTGTCTAAGCTAAAAAAGTACAAGTGATAAATGGTTTTCTGTTAGAGGATAATGACGTTCCCCTATTGATCTCTTACTGTTCTCCAATATGAATTATGTTATCTAAATTTTAAAAAATATCGGTTCTCTTTTTGTTCTTTTACAGTTCTCTTTCTGTTTTCTTATTGTTCTCTTACTGTTCTCCTGCTTGCCATCAATCACTCTTAAATTGTTCTCTTTCTGTTCTCCTAATATAGAGAAAAACGTATTATGGAATAATATATTTCAACTATGACACACTTTTGTTGTTCTCTTACTGTTCTCTTTTACATCTAGTTCAATAGAAAATAAAAATAACTGTTTATGGTGATTTTAATTTTAATTAACTATTTGTATTGACATAAAAAAATATTTATCTAAAGTTTAAGTGAGATTAGTTTTAACTGTTTAGACTTAAACCTTAGATGAGAGGAAGAGATTATGAACTCAAAAATGACCGCAGCAGATGCTGCCAGCTTTCTAGGTGTTACGCTTCAAGCTATCCATAAGCAGCTTAAAACTAAAAAACTTGGCTTTAGAAAAAGCCAAAACAGAGTGTACTTTGGCCACGCAACAGCAAAAGAAATTTTCAAATTAAAATTCAAGCCTCGCACCGTTTCTATTCAGATTGTTAAAGGTGGTACAGGGAAAACAACACTAACGCACTCGATCGCGACAAGGGCGAATCTATACGGCGCTAAAGTGCTATGCATTGACCTTGACCAGCAAGGAAATTTAACTCAAGCATTCGGAATTAACCCGGAAGATTCCCCTGTAATGGTAGACATATTAAATAATGAGGAATTTGACCTATTAGATGCTATTAAAGAGGTTGATGAAGGGTTGCACCTTATTCCTAGTCGTATTGAAAATGCTGTGCTTGATAATACTTTAATGCTTAATAGGTGTGCTTTAGATAGAATTTATAGAGACCTCATAAAGAAAGTAAAAAAACATTATGACCTCATCTTAATCGACTGCCCCCCAGCTCTAGGGCAATCGGTTGCTGCTGCTGCTTTAGCTTCAGATGCTGTTATTTCTCCACTCATACCTGAAAAATTTTGTTTGTCCGGCTTAAAAATAACAGCACAAGAATTAATGACAATTGGCAAATCCTACAATAAGAAAATTTCCCATAAAATATTGCTTAATAAATTTGATAGTAGGACAAACTTATCTCATGATGTTTTAACTATGTTAATTAAGCACCCAACATATGGACAACAACTATACAAAAGTTATGTTAGAACAAGCCAAGAGTTCCCAAATGTAACTGCATCAGAAGAAGCTGGAATCTCTATATACGATACTTTAAAGAACACAAGTCCAAAAGAGGATGTCGACCTTCTTACACGAGAAATTCTTGGTATCAACAAACATAAGAAACAAGAAAAAGTTTCTCTTGGTACTTTAGAAGATGCAACTGCATAGGTAATAAAAAATGCCAACAATCGAAGAAGCTTTAGCAGCAAGAGCTAAGAAAAAAAGAAATTCAAAAAGGACGCATTGCGTCCTTACAACCTAAACCCACATGCAAATGAAAAAAATTTGAAAAAATATTAAGAGAACAAAGGAAGAGCAAAAAGAGAACAGTAAGGGAACAATAGGGGAACAGAAAGAGAACAAAGGAAGAACAAAAAGAGAACGACAAGAGATCAGTAAGAGCACAGTCAGAGAACAGAAAGAGAACAATAAGAAAACAGTAGAAGAACAAAAAGAGAACAGTAAGGGATCGGTAAGAGATCAATTAGAGAACAGGAAGAGAACAAATTCAAGCAAAAAACAACCAAATGAGAGAACAGTTAGAGAACAAAAAGAGAACGATAAGAAAACAAAAAGAGAACGGTTAGAGAACAATGATAACCCAGTAAGAGAACAGAAAGAGAACAATGGTATTGTTTATCAGAGCATACCTTCACCCAAAAATTTTGACGAAAAAAGTAAGAAATGAGCTGTTAAATAATGCTGTCTTCGAGGTTCAGAAACTATGTGGAATGCAAGAGAAACTGTTGATTTTAATAGTTAAAACTTGTGTTGAAAATGGCGGCAATCAAACTGGGCCGATAACTAATTCAGAAATAGCAGAAAATACAAATATAAGTATTTATTCAGCTAAAGAGTCTATAAAAAGGCTAGTTAAAAAAAGGGGGTGTTAAGAAGAGAGGAAGGAAAAAAAGGCCCTGGTGGATTTTCTAATTTTTCTATAACAGAAGAAATTATAACTGCAGTTGTGTCTCTTTTCTTATCTGATCGTAAAAAGTAAGAGAACAATAAGAGAATATTTAAAATATTTCATCTTATAAACCTACAAAGTTTAAGTAAAATTTTAAATAGTAAGAGAACAATCTGCATAAAACCCTGATAATTCCTAGAAATACTGAGTTGACAACAAATAAAAAATAATTAGATACTTAGATGAATAAAATAAAGCCCTCTTGCAGGAGGGCTAAACAATGAGGCGGTGTAGAAACCTAAAAAGCTTTTGAACCCTAGTCGGTTTAAAACCCGCCACTACATCTAATCTCTATTTTAGGTTATTCTATT